>CABYOM010000013.1 GCA_902520595.1 uncultured Candidatus Poseidoniales archaeon
GGATGGATTGTTTGGCCTTCTGAACGAGAATTTTCAGTATCGGAGTAAGAGCAGCAACTCTTGAACATGCACAGCTCGACCAGCCACTCACATTAACAGATTCGTATGAAAATTCAACGGTAATCACAACAGTACGCTTGAAACGGGAGGAGGTTTTGCAACTAACATGGCAGAGAGGGATGCGATGCATAGAATCCGACAATGGGTTCAACAAGAAAGGCTCGTGGTGAAAGAGCAAAAAGACCCTCGGGCAGAGATGCATCTGCTTATTCGATATCCTCAAGGACCTCAAGGTCATATGTTTGCAGTCGTCATTCCAAAGGGCCGTGACCTTGTAGCTGTGTCAAGCATGACACGGGTCGATGTAGGCCAACAAAAAGAAATGGCGAACCATATGAAAGAAGATAACGAAGCATGGCTAGAGTGGATTCACGACGTTCGTCTTCGACTCATTGGAACCAGCGTTGACTGGGGCATTCACATGGGCCACGAAGGGGATCAAAAAGTCGGTCCACTTCAAGCATTCAATGTGAGCCTTCCCGTGTGGTTTGATGGTTTGACAAAGAACGAGTTTATGCATACATTGCGAAAACTTTGGTTGGCAAAACTCGGTATTATCCACGAGATTAAATTCACCCATGGGCCTGGTATAGGAAAACCTGGGCCAGTCGATGATTGGGTCAAGGCAAAGCAAGAAGGTAAAGAAGCGCCATCTTCGATGAACAATGGACCAGACCAGTCAACACATCATGAAGTCGAGTTCGATGAGAAGATGTCATTTGGGTCTGGCTTTGACCCTTCAGAATGGGCTTAAACAGCCGATTTGACCTTCCAAATCCTTTATTTGGAAAATGACATGAAAGAGTCGCGGTTAAGTAGCATGAGATTGTGCTTTTTTTTACGCTCGCCTTGGATGTGTATTTATGGGTCAAAAAATTAAGTCAGTCAGCCTTGTATCGATTATGTTGCTTTCCGTCCTCTCGACGTTGTTTTTAGCAACTCTAACTGCCACAGCAAACACTGTTGTAATCACCGAAGCGATTCAAATTGTTGACGGTGGAACTGCTGCAGATACTCAAACTGCAGTCGGTTCAGACAGTGAAGGAAACGTCCACGTTGTTTGGACTCGAAATAACCTTCATCTTTACTATTCCATGATCTCACCTCGTGGTGAATCATTGATTGACACGACCCAAATTACAAATCCTGGACTCCACAAGATTTGGCATCCTGACATGGTCGTCGATGACAACGACAAGGTCCACATTGTTTGGGCTGATAAGTCTGCACAACACAAAATTGTCTACACCGTGCTCAATCCATGGGCAGCGGCAATGGATGGCTCGGCATCCGACGATGGGACCCTCTCTGCAATTGACGACCACGTTGTCTCAAGCCGCGCACAAAACCGCGATTGGCCTGCAATCGATATCGATAGCCAAGGTGGTGTCCACATTGTCTGGGAAGATTCCTATGACGAATTGGGTCGTTTCTTCAATCAACCTCAAATCTACTACACCATGCTTAGCCCGGATCTCAGCACGGGGTCCGTCATTACCAACTTCGATGACACGCTTCTAACGCCTATCATCGGTCACAAAGGCCACCCAGATGTGGTTGTCGATGCGAATGACTACGTCCAAATCGCTTGGGACGATACCCGTGGCGGTAAAGTCGAATTGAACTTCATTGTCGATACATCCGGTTCGATGTATTCGGAATGGGCAGATATCTGCACTGTTGTTTACGGTGGAAACTTTGCATCTGGAGGATACTTCCAAGGTATTAAGCCAATGCTTGAGACTGCAAACATGACTGTCTATGAAACCATCTACGGTCTAGGAAACACACTTCCAAGTGCCGCAAGTTCTGGTAACTGCGCCGGTAAGAACCAAAACACTGGTCCACGAACAACACCTCTCGGTCAATTCCCCGGTGATGATTCGGGTGGAATTCGCAAATTACCTGGAACGGTCTACAACGGCAACACATACTCTGGATACTCTGGAGAAGACTGGGGCCCAGGAAGCAACTGGGCTTGCCTTTCGTGGAAAGACGCATCAGGTAACGTGCCAGGAAACCCACCAACTCAAGACGATCACCGATGGAACCCGAATGCAACAAAGATTGTGATTCCAGTTTCTGATGAAGGCCCAAAAGACGGTGACCCATCGCAACAAGCAGACGACCTCACCTCGATTGAAGAAGCCCACGACAACTGTATCACAGCAGGTGTTATTCCAGTAGGTCTCTACGGACAAGGCTACGGTGGAGCAGGTAACATTCAATCACACTTTATGGATCTGGTTCAATGCCCGAACAGCGTCGTATCGACATCAACTCGAAACTGCCCAGGTAACACACTCCGCAGTTCCGATGCTGGTGGCCAAGCATACGAATTCCCATCAGGCACTGGTGGCGCAAACGCAATGGCTCTTCTTGTTGAAGCAATGGTTTACATCTCTACCAATAACTCTCGTGAAATTTACATGTCTGTTCTCGACCCCTATGGAAAGATGAACAACGACCCAACTTGGGTTCCTGGCGGAACTGGTCACTCAATCATTGGTGGCTCATATGCAGAGGACACCGGTGCTGGGGCTGATGGACACCTCGTTGTCGTTAACGACACACGTGTAACCATCGATGACGCTTATTCTTTCCACCCTTCTATCGGTGTTGATATGAAAGGTAACACTCACATTGCTTGGATGGATGGCCGAAACTACGGATTTGAAAAGGGTGTAAACTACGAAGTATTCTACACCAAACTCCGTTTGCAAGGCGCAGGTGCTTGGGATGGAGCAGACCAAGGTCTCTCTACCTACGCAATCAAGAAAATTCAAGACACCCCGATATCGAATGTAGAAGGTAATTCTGGACTTGCTGGAAACCGTCCATTCGGTGGCAACTCAGTGTTCCCAGCGCTTCTAACCGATGACCAAAACAACATTCACATCGCTTGGGTTGATTCAGGAAACGCCACAGCAGATGAAGAGATTCTCTACACGCGATTGAACTCGACAGATCTTACCGGACCCGGCCTTACCGCATTGGATCCTTGGGAAACTGTCGCAGTCACCTCATGGGCGAGCAATAAGCTAGGTCCGAATTCAGGTAGCCAGCCAAGTATAGGTATGCCTCCCGCATTCTCCAATGATTTGGGAAGTGGTGCACACATTGCTTGGTCTGACACCAATAAGTGCAGTGAAGAAGCCAATAACAACCGATTTACGATTTGTTATTCACACGTGCTCACCGGCCAAGTAGATGTCGAATTCCAAGATGGAGAAACGTTCTATCACGTTATTGAACCCGGGCAACAAACGATTTACAACATGACGATGAATAACTCGACGCCCGGCCCTAAGGATCTTGTCGCTGACACGTTCGGACTCAACATCTCTGGCGTTCCACAAAACTGGACGGCTACCTTGTTCTTTGCCGATAACCACACGACCATCATGCCTGACACGGCAATTTTCCTTGAAGGTGGCGAAGATATTCGGTTCTACATGCGAGTTCGCGCACCGTCGGTTTACCAAGCAGATGCGGATCAAATTGCAGATATTTCGGTTACTGCAAAGTCGTACAAAGACCCTGCCATTCAATCCGACCTCGTTACTCGTACACTGATGGACGTTGTACACGGTATCAATCTTGATACTTCGCACAGTATGGCCGATGTAGAACAAGGCCAAACTGCGATTTTCTCGATTACGATTACCAATACTGGTAACGTGAATGACCGATTTATCTTCTGGGACCCATACACCTTGGAAGGCCAGCAAGAATGGCTTTTACCATTCAACTGGGCTGTTAACTTCCCTACCAGTGTTGAACTGGACCCGGGACAATCCGTGACAAAGAATCTTGAGGTTCTTGTCCCAACTTCTGAGGACCCCGGGGCCTTCGTTATTTATCTCAAGGGATGGTCTGAAGGTGAACCGATTAAGTCGATAGAGAAGGGAACGTATGACGTTCTTGAACTCGGCGTATTCGTATCAATCCGTTCGACAGGAAATATCGTTATGGAAATTTTTGATACCAGCGAGTATGTTGACCCAGGAGAATGTGTTACTTATCCTATCGACGTTACGAAGAATTTCGATTCTGGAAGTTTAGTCTTCGTCACACCCGGTGCGCCCGAAATCAAGCCAGACACCATTTCGATGGACGCATGGCGAGTCGACAACTGGGTGGTAAACCTCGACTTTTCGAATGCTCCCGGAGGCAACTCGATTGACATTAGCGAACCTCGAGCTTGGACTATCCCACCTGGTGCTGAATACATCACCTACGAAGTTGGTGTAGAAGTCTGTGCACCTACCGGCGCATCGGCAGGTCTTGGCCCAGCAGTAATTCTCAAGGCGTATCTCGACGGATACCCACGAATCTCTGCTTCGAAGATTCTTTCAACCAATGTCAATCACGTCTACTCTCTTGTTGCAGATGCAGATATTGACCAAGAAGATATGATGACAATTAACGGCCAAGAAGTTCTTCCGGTCAACCCTGGTCAACAAATCATTCTTTCAACAACTGTGACTAATCTCGGTAACGGACCAGATCGTTTCGACTATCGCCTTGCTCGAGTGACTGACCCAGCGGGTGTTGACGTTATTTGGGACATTGACATCCCTCGAGAAACTCTCAAGGAATTGTCTCGAGACACCGACCAAATATTCGACATTACCATGAATATTCCAGACCAAGTAGAAGCTGGCACGTACATGGTTGTGTTCCAAACGTTCTCTGAAGAATCGTACCCTGATGCAAGCGGTCGGCTCACACGCCTTCGTTTCACTCAGAGTATGCCAGTCTATGTGCAGGAATTCTATGACATGCAAATCAGCATGGATTCAACCGTTGACAATGCGATTAAGACCTCCGCGCCAGGTCGTATAGTTCGGTTTGAATTAAACATCACGAACAACGGAAACGTCCCTGACTGGCCAACTCTGAATAATCACACTGCAAACCGTGACGGTGAAGCACTGATTTGGAACGAGTTACCAGGCATGGGCGCTCTTGATGGCTGGTCTGTTGAATGGCGCCTAGTGAAGCAAATCGGCACAGATTTGACTACAGAGGAACCGTGTGAAACAGTTGCTTCTCTTGAAACTGTTACCGGAGATGAAGATGCAGCAATCGACCCTGCAATCGCGTTTGCTGATTTGAGTGATCGCTGTGTGTATTTGGAATCCGATGAGAGATATTTCATGCCGATGATGGAACCATATACGACCTATCCAGTTGTAGCGATTGTTAAGATTGCTCCATCTGCCAAACTCGATACTCGCAGTATTGGATTGAAGGTCGTTTCTAAGATGGGTAACATGCTCGATGGCGGCGACCATGACGATTCACCTTCATGGGCTGCTGAAAGCCTTGACACGAATGAATTCGTCGTCACACTCCGTCTGCGTGCTCCAAACTTGGTCATCGCTGAAGTGAGCGTTTCTGACGATACAGGCGATGTTGATACAACCATCCCAGTCCGTGTCGTCCTTCGTAACGATGGAAATACACATGCTACCGATATTGAGATTGTCTTGTGTGAATACTCTGATGCATCTGATACCGATATTATCAACGAAATCAAGAAGAACGGCTGTGATGATGAAAGCATCGTCATGCGCCAGGTTATCGGCGCACTCCTCGCCCCAGATGATTCTGAAGATTACAAAGAAATCGAATTGGTTCTCCTTTATCCGGTTTCAGCAGGTAGCCACGGTGTTTATGTCGTTGTTGACCCTTCAAATGAAATTGTAGAAACACAGGAAAGTGATAACATCAAGCCTGTTGAGAATGAATTGAAGTCGAGCGGTGGTATCTTAGATGTCGCTGGTGAGGTGGTCGGTAAGACCGCTCTACCATTTGCTGTGATACTGTTGACCTTTGCTTTGTTCGGTGTAGTTTACCTCGTTGGTCGCGGACGTCGCCAAGATGTCTTGGACCGAAAGGCTGAGCAATCATCTCTGGTTTCGGTCTTGGCCGGCGCTGAAGATTAAACAACGCAGTTTTGTTGAAGTGGAAAATCACTTCTTCTTACGGGGGAGTGAACCAAGCCAGAAACGCAGGTTAGAATTGTTTGGAACAGCTACAATCTGCCCAGCCCGATCTGAGAGTTGACGTTCGAGACGATTTCGAACTTCATCGAGAAGGTTTGCCATTTCAGATTGGCCAAGTTGTAGTTCACGTCGTAAATCAGTGAGGTCTAATTTACGTTCAGGAGCCTCAATTAGGCTGTGAACCATCGTTCGCTGCTCATATTGTTCGAAGTCTGAATCAACTCCCGCAGAAATACGGTTTCGAATATGTTGATGTAAGGCGATAACAGCATCTCTCTGAGAATCTATTTCTTCAAGGATGTTGTTCAAATGCTGGATGTGAGCCATACCTTCCCCAACTGAAATTTTCTTTCGACCACTGACCGATTGGACCACGCGTTCAGTTGTATTTGGCAGTCGATTTGAGAGTCGCATCGGACCTCCTGCGGGAAGTTGTCGCTGTTCACAAAGAAAGAGATCGGGACCGAGGTCAATTCGCAGAGAAAGGGATTGTTGAACGCTGTAAATCGTTCGCGGCGGTCCTCCTTTTTCACTTGCAACCTTCATCTTCGTTACGAAATTTCCACGTTCCAATTCCTTCAGATGTTTGACAATAGCTTGTTGACTTACATTGAGCAATTCAGCGAGTTGCATAGGATAGTGAGGCTCACGGACCAACCGTTCCAAAATCTGGCGACGCAACTTGTTTTGAAGCAAGGTTAGGGCGGTATCAATCTCTTCCACACTGCTCAACTCGAAGTTACCTAGAGGTGGGCACTCTTTGAAGTCGTCGATTCAACTCAACCGATTCAACCTCACTTTATTCGGCGATTTTGGAAACCAATTCCACAATTTTATTCATCCTTGGTTGTATTTTCAGTAGGGACAAATTTTGAGATGAGGTGCATTATTCCCATCACCCCGAGGCTTGCATAGATTCCAAGCAAGACGGCAAAGGTATAGTAGAGGAATGGTGAAACTTCAAGAGAAGCCTCATATTTCCATTCAACGGCGAATTCTTGTAATGTTTGGGAGTCATCGCCACCTGCAACAAACCGATAATCCCCACTGGATGCATCCCAAGTGAAACTGTCCTGAGAAAGAGGCCCTCCAGCTACGAATTCGATGGAGTCTTTGTCGCATTGGTAATATCCGTCTTGTAGAGTGCATTTATTCGCTTCACTGGCTTCAGCAATACCAATCCATACACCGCTTTTCTCCCATGAAATTATTACCTCAACGTTCGCAGCATCAACAATATTTGGAAGAGGTAGAATTTCTTGAGACATGCCCCAATAGCACGTAACTTCATCGTTTTCAATGAATGGGAGCCCTTCATCTACATCGCATGGAGGGAGCATTGCGTTTTCTGTAGCACCGTCTTCAACGACTGGAGGCGGGAGAAACGATGGGAGGATTAACAACATGAGGCTGACAATACCTGCACCCCATCGAAAATACATTTCACGCATTGCACAACCTCACATGTCGTCCCAAGCCGACCAGGCGTCAGATTCAGAACTTTTCTTTTTGACTTCCTTTTGCTGTGACCGCTTGGGTCGAGGAGTAATCTTTTCGTCATGATTTTCACCGCCCATATCCCAATCGGAAATAGCTGTTGTATTGGGTGCTTTTTTCTTCACAGATGGGCGAATTGGTGTAGGCGAATCGGCAAAGGGGTCATCGACCTCCTGTCCCGTTTCGTGAACTTCTCCACGCATGAATCCATACACTTGTTCTGTCGTCATCATTGTGCCCTGCATGACATCTCTTGAACCGTCGACAAAACCATCTTCTTCCTCGAGATTATTTGCCACAGATTGCTCTCCAGCACCCTGATACAATGAACTGCTGGTATCTTTTAAGGCAGCCATTAAATCCTCTTGACTCTCATAAGACTCCAGCAAGACTCCATCATTATCGACGACCTTTATTGTTCCATGGATTGCATTACTTCGCGCAGAATATGCGAGCAATCCCGCCAGTGGTAAGAAGATGAAGCCAAGACAACAAATTCCAATACCAAACACAAGGCCTCTAAATTCCAAGAATCCAAACATCCAAGTGTCTTCAATGTGAACGATCCAAACGGTATAATCCTCGCATGAATCCTCAGAACACGTGCTTGAAGCGGTAACTTCATTTTTTTCTTCAGCGACCCATTGTTCATGGATTTGGAAATTTGTTGCATCACTGGCCATTGGAGCCCAATCAGAGAAGCACGATTTAGGCGTCAAAGATTCACTCGCTGCAGCTGAACCACCTACAATTGGTGTCAACGAAACCTCAATTGATGGTGAAGAACTCTCTACAATTGCCATGTAACATTCACCTTCATCCATTGCAAAATTTACAGAATCACTTCCTTCAATTTCGGCGACTGCAATCACTCGCGGGTCGTAGATAGAATCAATCCCATCAGATTGTGAATTTAACAAAACTCCTCCTAATAGGAGGAAAAGAGCACCTGCTATAGCAAAGCGCTTGGCCCAAGGAGCCCTGCTTGATGCCCCTTCTGCCATATTGTGTCCTCAGCCTTCATCCTCAATGAATGCTTGCGCGTGTCAAGCCAATCCTAATTCAGCCAATTTTTCCGGTAAGTAGGTTTCAGTGACGAAATCCAAACCGTATTTTGCCAGTGATTGTTGTTCAGCTTTCTTGTCAAGTTCCAGCATCATGTTGATTTGGTCTTGCCACCAACTGTCGGCAAAACGAGGGTCTGAAAGCTCCGCATTCAGCGCTTCAATATCCTTCTTAGACAGATCGTCACTTGGTAAATCATAGGCAACAATATCGTCAGCGGTGATGCCGAGGTATGTTGCTGATGGCGTAGCCAAATATTCCGAAATATGGGCCGTTTTGATGGCTCCATACGCAATTGAAGCAAAGATACGGAACGACCAAGGGTCACCGTCAAGGAAGACAACAACTGGTAAATCCCATTCCTCACTCATCCGTTTCATAATTCGGCGAGTTGAGCGAGCAGGTTGACCCTTTAGGTGCAAGAGGCCACATCTGTATGCCTCATCAAATCCATTTTCTATTAGCCGATCAAACATTCCACCTGTCTCGATTGCCATGATGAAATCAATGTCGTGTTCCAGAAGTTCAATTTTCTCTAATTCAACATTGTAGGGTACGCCATACCCTGAATCACCAACATCATCGCGTGCATTAATCCTCATCCATTCCCCACGACGGTTTCTTTCGCGCAGTGTGAGATTGCCTATCATTCGAGCCCCGTCTTCTTCAGGACGTAATTTGAAATCCTCTCGCAAACATTTTGTTACAATTTCCAAATCTTCTGCAAGGTTATTTGATTCGTTCTGACTACCAAACTTCCCCATTCCCCACGCTTCAGAGATATAGTACATTTCTCTCAAGGTCGATGATTTTCCAGCATCTAACATCTCTTCAATGAATTCAACCACGTGCAGAGCACGGAGTAATTGTTTAGCTGAGCCAAGACTGGTTGCATCTCGAATCGATTTTTTCTTACCATACTTGTAGACGCCCAATTTCTTATCAAATCCAATGTTGTTTTTGGTTCGAACGGGCAGCGTCATTGTTGGCGGTTCTCCTTTGACAATGCGGTCATACATCTCTTCAACTACCTCGTGCATTGCTGCTTTTGTTTCTTCAGGTGTTCGCATTCTTGACATCAGACATCACCTCCAAATAATGTACGCTGGCCATCCGGTGGAGCGACGGCTGGCTCAATTTTTTCCTCACTGGGCTCGTCGGTTTTTTCAACGGTTTCAGCTTGTTTTTGGTCAGTTTCAGCCTCAGGTTCAACAACGCCACTTTCACCCAAGATCTGTTCTTGCCGACGTATTTCTTGGAGGAACTTTTCATCCATTTTAGTTGCACCAATGACGTCTTGGGAGCCCCGGAATAAGATCTCAGTTTCCGTCCAATCACCGCGCTCTAATCCTCCAAGGCTGTAGGTGATGGTGGTTTTCTCACCGGGTTGTAACGATTCGAGTTTCCAGGCCCAAACGCCAAGCGCTTCTTTGCGCCCACCGGTTTCATTTTTCTCCATCGTTGCACCTGCTTTTTCAGGCCAAGTAGCGAGAATCGTATATGCTCGAACCCGGCTGGTATAGTTGAACAGGATAATTTCCACGTCGGTCTGTTTAGTTTCTTTATTCCATTCAGTCGTGGATTCGGAAATTACAGCCGACATTATTCTTGTAATGGAGCCGGAGAGTTCCGGTATTGGGCGTTCAAGGATTTGTGCAGATTTTTCAGCAATCGCCGGCAAGATGTCATTGATGAGTTCAAACTTTTCTTTGGTCTTGGCCATCTTCTTTTTCTTCTCAAGATGCTTCCGTAATCCTCGCCCCATCTCCAACATCGCTTTTCTTGCTTCTTCCATCACTTCAGCGTTATCGGCCAATGCTTCTTTTGCTTCTGAAGTAAACTGAACGTTAGTGCTTGCCAAGTGCACAAGTATTGCAGCAGGCCCCTTCGGTACTCCTTTTCCTCCAGGCTGGTCCAATCCGTATTGTCTCCAATCGACACTTTCGATGGCTTTCGTAAGTAGGCAACCACCTTGCTGATACATCAGCGGAACACGATTAGCAAATCGAAGAATTTCAACCGGTTTATCGCCGGCCATACCGCCGCCAAAAATCAAACCAACTTCGACTTGAAATGGGTTTCCTTGCGTCACACTTGGGACGCGAGTTAGCGTGGTCACGAAACGAGAGTCAATTGTCTTAGAAAGCCCCTTTTTGATCAACATCTCTTCAATTGGTGAGAGACAATTCGTTGGGGGTTTGAGTAATTTTACCGGTAATCCATTGAACAGCCTTTCACCTTGAAAGGATTCGAGAAGTGCGCGTATGTCATCACCCTTGACTGACTTCATCTTCCGCGTACCTTCAATTTCAGCCGCTTGGCACAATTCTTTACGAGCACGATTGGTGACACCTGAGAAATTATTCAACAAAAAGTGGTTGAGATTCAAGTCTTTAGATTCAGCAATCATGCGTTGAAGTTGACCCAATTCGATTCCATGAGGGTGTGGTTTGATGCTTTCGACTTTTGTAGGAAGTCGTTCAGTGACGCGAGTCCAGTGGTGTCGTTCACCTTCAGGGTCAACAAAGATAATTTCTGCATGAGGATTGACAATACTGGTCATCCTCAGGTACTGCCAAACGCTTTGCCGTCCTTTCTGATATTTCGCCTTCATCTCTGCTGTCACTTCAGTCCCATGTTCCTTTCCAGTACCGTCCTCATTGTACCAAATTTCACGGCCTGCATTGGCTTTTGTCGCTTTATTTTTTCGAGTGTCAAGTCCTATATCGACGAATGCAGCTGTAGGCTCATTTGCAATTTTTGAACGAACATGAGTGGTGCGCCCGGTTGTCAATTGGCAATACATGACAACACCTGTAATACCAATTCCTTGTTGGCCGCGTGATTGCCTTATAGCGTGGAAACGTGAACCGAAAAGGAGTTGCCCGAACACCTTTTCAATGCTTTTTTGAGGAATCCCTGGCCCGTTATCTTCAACGACCATACGTACAATATCCTTCTTGGTATCGAGTTTAGTAATTTGAATTTTAATTGTCGGTAGAATTCGCGCCTCTTCACATGCATCCAGTGCATTGTCTACAGCCTCTTTTACTGCTGTGATGAGGGAACGGGCCAGTGAATCAAAACCGAGGAAATGTTTGTTTTTCTCAAAAAACTCTGAAATAGCGACTTGTTTTTGGTTCGATGCGAGTTTTTGAGCGATGCCTGACATGGGTCTTCCTCCAACATAGGTCCTCCTTTGTCCGAATGACATCGGGCCTGTGTGGTAGGCAACCACCTAAACCGACGGTTCTTAAATGTCTAAGATAAATCTCTTCAAGCAATCACTTTTCTACAGCAACACAATATTTTCGATTAGATGAATAATTCATGGTGCCATGACGAAATGGTTCCCGTGAATGCAGAGGCTGCAACAGTCAATGGGCTAGCAAGATACAATTTACCTGGGCCAGACCTTCCTTGGAAATTCCGATTGATTGCAGAAACAGTGACTTGGTTTGGCGTGATTGATACACCTGGTCCAGCCCCGATACATGCGCCGCATCCCGGATCGATAAGTTTGACACCAACGCGCTTAAACAAGTCGTGCCAACCTTCTCGAACAGCCATATCTTTCACGATTCCAGAGCCATACTGGATGTAAAATTCAACGCCATCTTTGACCATTAATCCGGCATCTTCAGCCGCTTGGCAAACCAGCGCATAATAGGACACGTCATCCTCCTTTCCAGCAGTACATGAGCCGCCATAGGCGATATCGATAACGACATCTCCAATATCTGAAATGTTCGCACCGTTGGTTGGGTCACTTGGAATGCCTTTGTCAGGATTGCCAGGATGTGCGACCATTGGCTGAATAAGAGACATGTCAATGACGTGAACTCCACCGTGATATTCAGCACCTTCATCAGGATGAACTGAACGTGATTTTTGGGTTTCAAGGTCCAAGTGTGGTTGAGATTTCATAATCCATTCATAGAGTAAATCATCGGCTTCACAAATACCCGTACGCCCGGAACATTCAGTTGCCATGTTGCACAGAGTTGCTCGCTCATCAACCGAGAGACTTGCCATCCCCACACCGCCAAATTCCATGCTACGATTGAGTGTTAATTCCTTTCTTGCATGATCTGCAAGAATAAACAAGATGACGTCTTTTGCAGTACATCCTTGCGCAAGCTCCCCCGTAAGTTCAAAACGAATCGATTCAGGTACTTTGACAAATGTGAATCCGGCGCTGATAAGGTTCGCATATTCTGTAGCTCCAACTCCCCAGGTAAGTGCGTTTGTCGCACCTCCCATGCAGGTGTGCGAATCAGTTGCTTGGATAAAATCTCCAACTTCGATAAATTCTTCCCGAGCGACTTGGTGACAAATCCCAGGAGATACGCCATTTTTAGCCGAGTAATCACGAACGGAGGTGTGCTTTTGAAAAGCAACTTGCAAATCCCGAAGTGTCTGAACTTTATCCATGTGTTTGACAAATTTAGGATTGTGGTGGGCGTAGAGCAGGTGGTCCTCAAAAACTGCGAACTTACTTGGATTTGGCAACGAGTAGTCTTCACCGTATTCTTCTTTGAGGAAAGTGTGAACTTGTGCGGTCGTAAATTCATGAGAGTACCCTCCTTGGACTTGGGCAATAACGGGGTCGTGTGGTTTGACGCACTGCCCTTCCTTCTGTCCGACCAAATTCCGAGCAATGATTTTTTCAGCCATCGTCATAGGCCGTGGAGGCGTTTGGATGGCCGGCAATTCAACATCTCCTGCCTTGAGGGCTTTCGCAAACGGAAACAAACCACCCTTCTCAAGAATGATTTGAGTTACTTCATCATACCGGGAAGTGAACTCTGAGAGGTCAATACTTTCTCCTTTTTGTAATCGTTCAAGCATGGCGTGGTCTCCCATAAGTTGACCTAAGTTGATGTTATTCTGTCCGTGAATGGGAGCGAAAGAAGCAGCAATAACAATATTGATTCCGGCCCATCGCTCACATTGAGGTGCAGTTTCTCTTGAAGATCCAGTCCCTTTTCTTTGGCCGGATACAATCACTTCAAAGTTACCATTTTTGAGAGCATTTTGGTTAAACACCCGAATTCCGTTATGCATCAGTCCGGCGTATGCATTCTTCGCAATTTCCGAAGGGTCATGGTCAAAACAGACCCAGGCCGGGGTCATAACATCGGTATTGATATCGTCAAGAAGATCTTCAACAGTTAGGTCTTCCATCTTGAGATTGAGTCCGTGATACAATTGTTGTTTAATCAAGTTCAAATCTTTCGTGAGGAATAACACCCTTTTTTCGGGATTTAGGGAGATTTTCGCCGGCGGCCAGTTTTCCCTCATGCCTCCCCCTCAAATCCTTTCAAGTGCTCAGTGTTGATAACGGGTTCGGGAACAACTCGTTGACAGATTCTTTGAGATTTGACCAAAAACCAGCGTTTAGGCAAGCACAACTTTAAGCACATTACTCATTAAGTTTAAATAAGGTCCCACATCGGAGTATAATAAGGTTCCCTAATAAAGAGAGCGATGATGCTCAGTATGGGAAGGAAATGAGGAATATATATGGATGAACAACAAGTAGAGGATATCGTAAAATGCAGTGACTGTGGCAGTCGAAATTTAACCCGTGATGAAACTCGCGGTGAAGTTATTTGTGACGACTGTGGATTGGTTTTAGAAGACAATGTTATCGATCAAGGTGCCGAATGGCGTGTTTTCTCCCCAGAACAAGGTGACCAGCGCGCTCGAACTGGTGCCCCAATGACGGTCATGCTTCACGACAAAGGTCTCTCCACAGATATCGATTGGCAAAACAAAGACTATTCTGGAAAAACAATCAACTCTCGTTACCGTTCACAATTTTACCGAATGCGTAAGTGGCAGAAGCGAAGCAGAGTTTCGAATGCTACTGAACGAAATCTCGCAATGGCTTTGGCGGAACTTGACCGTATGGCAAGTCGCTTGGAATTGCCTAAATCCGTTCGTGAAGCTGCTGCTGTCAATTACAAGAAAGCAGTCGACAAGCGTTTGATTCGTGGACGTTCGATTGAAGGTGTTGCAGCCGCATCCCTTTACGCTGCTTGCCGCCAATGTGGTGTTCCTCGAACACTTGACGAGATCGGTCAAGCATCACGTACTGGTCGTAAAGAAATAGGTCGAACTTATCGCTTTATGGTCCGTGAACTCAAGATGAAAATTATGCCGACAGGACCAGAGGATTATATCTCTCGATTCTGCTCTGGACTTGGCCTGGACGCTGAAGTTGAAGCGAAGGCTTACGAATTGATCAAGGCAGCACAAGAGAAAGAACTGACCAGCGGCCGGGGTCCAACTGGAATTGCAGCATCGATTATTTACATCGCCTCTGTTTTGTGTGGCAAGCGCCGCACTCAACGCGAAGTTGCTGAAGTTGCAGGTGTGACAGAAGTTACTATCCGAAATCGCTACAAAGAACTCATTCAAAACCTCAACATTGAATTGGATATTTGAAGTCAAACCTGTTGATTCCTCGAGGTCTCACCATGGGTAGGGAACGAACCAAATTGTCAGATAGGGTCTTTGAGGCTGTTGAAAATGGAATGGTTGGAGCCTTGGAACGCGGAACGCTTTCATGGCCGCTACCTCAGCCTCCAATGACCGATCCAGACTTCCCTCCAATACAACCTGCTTCGCCTGCTTCCATTATCCAGCAGGGACATGGAATTCTACAAGCAGATAGGGCTATGTTTGAGGCGAATCTCAATACGGTTGTCGATTTAATCGTACCGCATCGAATGAATCTGAGCGATGATCCCTTTGAGGTTCATCAAAAATGGCTCCATCGCCGAGTTGACAAAGTTGCAGAACGGCTTCTTTTTGCCGTTGCTACTGATTGGCTTGCGCAAGCTTTCGACCAATCCGCGCCAAATACCGATCGCTGGTGGCTTGCAGTCGCACTGATCAACGGTTTGTCAACCGTACCTCACGGCCAACCGATTCACCAAGGATACCATTTGATTGAATCGATTGCCTTGGCAGAACGTCCAGGAACCTGGCACACTCAACCTGAAGTGGGCCCGCACCAATTAGAATGGAACCCACAAGCAGTCGTCCCCCGACATACCGGTGTTGTCGTTCATGAAGCGGGCGTGAACGCTTCTCGTTGGATGATTGAACAATTGGAAAACAGTGGTTCACAGCGCAGACTTTTGTTAATGGAGTGGGTGAGGTTACTCCTTCATAGACCAAACTTAGTCGAGCCACTCGGTCTTGAAGCAGTTCTTCTGCGTCGCGCCTCTGATCCTAATGAGGAGGTCGCTGTTCGAGTGACACTCTGTCTGGCTAAAACAATAGAGTTCAACCGGGAAACTGGACTTGAACTAGCAAGACGCCTTCATCAACGCAAGGAAATTCTTGTTAAACGGGGAATGGCAGATGTTCTCACTCGAATGTTTAGACGTCTTGAATGGGACGCTGTCCCATTCCTTAACGACATGTTAGAAGACGGGGATGAAGGTGTGTTAGCAGCTGCAAGTTCGACTGTTGGCGACTTACGTTTCCTCGATGCGCAATTGTGGGTCGATACAATGAACACGTTAGCACAACATCCTTTGCCGGTAGTTCGTCGTAACCTCGTACCGTTTTTGCGGTATTATCTTGAACAATTTCCCGGAGACTATCATGGCTTACTTACGACGCTCTGGCAGGATGGAGACGAGGTTGTTCGTACCCGGATGCGCGAATTGCTAATGCGACTGGAAGAGATATCTCCGGACCATTTTGCATCGAGAATTCTAAATTTCAAACAAGAAGGTTGCTCTCTTGAACCTCTCTGGGAATCATTCGCACACCGCCGTCCGGAACGCTACGCCCTTTGGCGAGCATGGTTTGATGGTGAAGGAGAACAACCAACTTTGCCGGAGCCACAGCATATTCTTCACAGCGATATGAACGATGACGGCACTTTACCATCGCTTGAAGATGCCCATTCTCTTCTCGATAAGGACTCTGATTTCTAATCAGGTAGAGTTATTCTTCTTCCGGTGAAGCCGCTAATGGACCAACGGTGACGAGCCCCACATACAATGCATTGAGGATAACTAAGCATCCTATCAACGTCAATATCATTCCTGCAGGTTCAGGAAACCACTCGGAATATCCCAGCCAAACGACCGCTTTGACGATGAGTAAGCAACTTAGACCAAACAGCAGAACATTTCTCCATGTTTCATCTGGATTTTTCCATAGATTTGTTGTGGGGACGACTCCTTTCCTATCAAAGGCCCATCGAAACCATGCGACATAGAGGCACATTAATCCAACTAAACCGACCAAACCTCTTGAGAAGGAGCGCGAATTCCAAGGGCCTTCAGGAGTGATATCTACGAAGGATTGAGCCACTAAAATCACACCTCCAAGGGCGAACCAACGCCACTCAAGAGTTCTGCCCATAGTGTTACGCAGATGGGCGACGCTTGAAAGCCTACGCCATCCAGCAGGTCTCATGGCGGCGGTTGAAGATGCATTACTGGTGGCAGGCGGGCTTGGCACTCGAATGCTCCCAACCAGTGCATCAGTCCCAAAAGAAGCCCTACCGCTTGTCGACATACCTGCTTTACATCATCTTGCTCGTGAAGCGGTCGCAGCAGGGGTAAGCCGTCTTCACATCATCTCTTCTCCTCGAAAAGATTTGACCAACCTACTCAGCGATCACGCATGGCTTCACTCAAAACGTCCTGAACTTGACTCGCAACTTCTCTCTCCTTTTGCAGATGTTGAGGTCCATGTCCATATCCAACATGAACCACTGGGTCTTGGAAACGCAATTGAGTGCGCTTTAGGCGACATCAACGGGCCTTTCCTCGTTCTTCTTGGCGATAATATTCTGCTTGATCAACACACTTCACCCGATTCATTTTCTCCTTCCAGGGCGAGTTTGCAACTCGTTGAAAATTTCAAACAAAATGGTCTTCCTTGCGTTGGTTTACTCGAAGTCTCACCCAATGAGGTTTCCAATTATGGTGTCGTACGCCAAGATGGCGAAAGAATCCTGGAGATTGTTGAGAAACCTCCTCTAAATGATGCTCCATCAAACCTCGTTCTTTGCGGAAGATATTTGTTCACCTCTGATTGTAAAGCGTTGTTGAAAAAATATGATCTTGAAACATACGGTGAACTGCAATCGATTGCAGTTCAACAACATTGGATGAAACACGACGGTCTCATTGGTGTGGAAATGGCTAAGTTCCAATGGTATGACTCAGGCAAGCCCTTGCCCTGGCTTCAGGCACAGGTCGACCATGCACTCCGCCGCAGCGACCTATCAAAGCCATTTTCAGCATGGCTGAAAGAGCGACTCTCTCAAGACTAACGTTGACCTGGTTTCCAGAAAGTGAGCGGCACGGGAAGTTCTCCCTGTGCTTTACGAAGAGCGAGATGGTCTGCCCGCTCATTCCACCTGTGACCTCGGTGTGCTCGAACATGCTCCCAACTGATCTCTCGCAGTTCGGCTACAGCATCCCATAGTGACTGGACATGAGCGACTAATTCACGATTTGCTTTCGCTTTCCAGGCACCACAAGCTAAATTCCCAGCATACTGTGAATCAGCACGGACCACTGCGTGGTCTTGCCCCCCCTTCGACCAATAGCCATCGCAAGGCAGCTGCAAAACCTGAAAGCTCAGCCGTATTGTTGGAACCGACTTGTGCACCGATGTAGTTTTCGTGGTTTTCATCAGTGATGACGATGTCAGAAAACTCCTCGTGAAGTTCGCCACTTCCTTTTCCTAATCCATTGTCCCCGGTGACTACGACAACTGCCCATGCAGCAGCAGTATTTGCATCGACGTTTTGATTTCCTAAGCAAGAGCCATCAACATAGAGGCTCCATATGCGCTCAGACACGCCCTTCACTCGCCAAGCTCAGCTTTGTAACCTGCTGCATCCATCAATGATGATACGGCACTGGGGTCTTCCAATACCATCTTGACAATCCATCCATCACCATAGGGATCTGAGTTCATCAGCTCCGGCGTGTCTTCTAATGCATCGTTAACAGCTGTAATTTCTCCAGCGAAGGGTGCGAAAATAGGTGAGGCAGATTTGACGGATTCAACGATGGCGAACTCACCCATGTCGCCAACAGTCTCACCTTCTCCGGGGAGTTCAATGTAGACAATATCGGTCAGAGCGTGTTGAGCGTGGTCGGTAATTCCTATCACAACTACATCGCCTTCTACGCGTAACCATTCGTGTTCTTTGGTGTAATATTGACCTTCTGGAATTTCGCTCATCTCGTCCGTCTCCGATTTGTCGAACCGTTGCCATTTGATGAAACCACCGATTGAAAACTTTCGCCAAATCTTTGCTTAGAGAGGTGCGACCGTCTTGAATGAATCTCCAAAACCCCTTTTCACTCACTGTTCGCGTCGCGGTTCTTATTAGCGGTCCGAGTTCGCTTCGTGCTGAAGTCGAGTGACTTCAAGGGATGGGACCCTCATGAGCAGAGCATTTAGAGAAGGCGTTGACAAAAAGAAGCGAATACATGCACCGATCCGTCGGCGAAACTGGAGTCCAGTTCGAGATCTTCAAGGATTAAAATCCCGCACTGAGGTCATTGGCTCTGAAATGGGCCCTTTGGTTGAAATTCCAGCTATGGTTCGAATCGAAAATGAGCACTGGGTTTTCGAGCGAATTGAAGAAGGCGTCCTTTACAATCTTACTCACAAACTTATTCTTCATGATGCTGAAGGTCAGAAAGTGATCGGCGGAACGACCGACATGCGAACCGCAATGAAAGTTGCACAATGCATGGCACAGAAAGAAAACAGAATCATTATGATTCAACCGATTTGAAATCTTTTCAAAACAGGTTAAGAATCCACGAAATAACGCCTTGGTTAACAAGGTAAAAGAATGTTCCAACACCGATACACGCAGCATATACTTGGAACGGAGTAATCTTCCAAGCATCTTCTGATTCTTCGTCGAAATATCGAATAAGACCTGCAGCCTGTTGAATACCGCTACCGTCGGATTTCTTCTTTGAAGCCATGTGGACCAATGTGAGCGAGTTGCCACCCCTTTATCAACGCGACGCGGCTGAGAAACCTACTCTTCTTCACTATTTGAAGTCAAATCGACAAACAAAACTTCTCCTGAATCTTCTTCTTGATCAAGCACTTGTCCTTGGGGCGTAGCATATCCCCCATCACTCATTTGTTCACTGTCAACATCGGGGTCTGCTTCAATAAAGTACGCTTCAGCACGGGCAAGAGCCCGTTCAAATCCAGGAGCATTCTCATCAGCAAGAGCGCCTTTAGCGATATCTAAATCGAAGTGAGCATTTTCCAGTGCTATTTCCGCTTGAGCAACGTTCCAGCCGTCTGAATCACTCGCTTTCTTTACGCGTTTCTCAACCGCTTCACCTTTCTCTTGGATCATGAAAATCTGTTCTTCAAACATTGATCGGGCCGTCTCAAAGGCTTGCTTCCATGCCTTTTCGTTCGACTCAAGAGAAACCGCATCAGCTTGTTTCAAGAGGTATTTGACGGCCGAAGGTTGATGTGAGAATTCCCATGGTTTGTGCCCTAATGAAGCGGAGAGGTCGAATAATAATCGGGTGTAAGCTTGGGGATGGCCTTTGAGTTCGATTCGATTCAAATAGCCTGAATTGAACAGCCCGAAGCCCCAATAAGAATCCGAGGAGATCGTAACATGAAGTCCGCCGCTTTGAGTTTTAAATTTCCATTTTTGTTCGTTGAATTGGGGCGGATTACTAAAAAAAGGAGTTTCCGGGTGTTCAAGATACGCAAGAGTGTTGGTTGCCACATCTCCAAGATAGACAACTTTGCTCGGTAAACTGAACGATTTTGGCCTCAAAAACTGCGTATCGTTTTCTACACGATGGTTTGCTTTTGCTTTTCCAACTTGGGCATAGACCACAAGCACGCTTTCGCCATACTCTTGGTTGCCCATGTTGGACGGGTTGCTTCTAACTTCATCAAGTCAACCCCTTGCCAAATTGAGTGAAGAGAAGGATTGATGTGTTCCATCCGCATGGGATGTTCGGTGAGCCTATGGCTGCAAAGGGTAATTCAAAAATTGAAAAGTTAACAGCACTCCCAGGAATTGGAGCGGCGACAGCAAAAAAATTGATCAGTGCAAAAATAGATACAGTCTCAAAAGTAGCCTCAGCAGGTTCTAAAAAACTCCAAGATGCAGGTCTCAGTGCAGCGGTTGCTAAGAAAGTCAGCGCTGCTGCTAAAGCCGCTGACAAAGCATCGGGGGCTGCGAAAAAAGCAGCATCCAAAGCAAAGACCGCAACCAAAACCACCGCTAAGAAATCAGCAGGTGCAGCGAAAAAGGCCGCAACTAAATCCAAGACGGCGGCCAAGAAAGCCACATCGAAATCCAAGACTGCAGCGAAGAAAGCGACTTCTGCTGCAAAATCTGCATCAACGAAAGCTGCAACGAAATCGAAAGCAGCAGCGAAGAAAGTTTCAGAGAAAGTTTCCAAGGCGAAAAATACTGTCAAATCTTCCAAATCTGCTGATGGCCGCAAAGGTTCAACGCTGCGTGTCCCACGAAGTGTTTCCGACATGCCATGGTTCAACAAGAAAAAGTGATTTTCTCTTTTGAAAAAGCGCTAGCATTGAATACCGTCTTGCATCACATCCGTCTATGCCTCGGCGTAAATACGGACGTTTACGAAAAACCGTAGAGATGCCTTCGAAAGAAAAGTGTTCGAGGTGCCGCTCTGGCAAATATTGCCCGATTGAAGGCCACAGCGGGCAAGAGATTACCCCTCATCGAGAATGGACAGGCCCTCCAACTGTAAAGAAGCGAAAACAAAAGCGTAAGTGATTCACTCTATTCCAACTGAACTGGTTGAAGGTGTGGTTTCGATAAGTTCCTGTTCTTCTTCAGTGCTTGCAGCAACTGCTTCGAGCGTTTCTCGAGTTGCTTGCGCTCGATGATAGACTTCACGAAGTGTTTGGTCAGAAATTTCGAGGTAAACTCGCGTTGTCGCAATGCTTGAATGACCGAGTAATCGTTGAATTGTGACCAAATCAGCACCTCTTTCCAACAAGCCAGTTGCAAAATTATGACGCAAAACATGGGGTGTCAATTTCCCTTTTGGAAGACCTGCGTCTTGAGCAAGAGAATCCATCAATCGTTGGACGCCTCGAGGTTGTAAACGTCGCCCTGCCGAATTCAGGAGGAAAGCGAAGTCATCGTCGCGTGCGCGAGCATCACGAATTGGAATCCAGGCATGTATGCGTTCAAGAGTTCGCCGAGTGAAAAGTACTAACCTGTCTTTATCTCCCTTGCCGCCATAGACTCGCGCTGAACCATCCTCAAGATCGATGTCGTTTCGGTCAAGATTACACACTTCACTGACTCGTAAACCCGTATCAAGCATCATAGTCACTACAATTGATGCTACCGGGTCTTCGCTTTTTGCAGAAGCATCCAAGACCATTGTCATCTCTCTTCGATTCAATGTACGAGGAAGTCGCTTTCCTGTCCTTGCCCGCACCAGATGGTCTGGCCATCGGTGGCCTAACCATTTCAGTAAATGGCGGGCAGCTGCAAGACGTGCATTGTAGGTTGTTGGACGCAAGTCGGATAATCCGTGTGTCCATCGATCAATTCTTCCGTTGAGAGGTTCCATTCTTTCGGCAAGTTCTAGAACGGTCATCTGCTGATAATCATTCTCGCTAAGGACATTTTCATCAGGAAGTGTTGTTTCAATCAGAGCGCGCAATCCACTTGCATAGGATTTCTGAGTGTTTTGTGATTTATTTTCGGCCTTCAATGTCTGCATGTAGCATGCAAACCAAGGAAGATTTTGCATGTGATTGAGACGTGGCGGAAGAACGACAGTGGCGTTGCTGAGTCGCATTTGGCTCGGCCTCATAGCCTTGCGATTTCGCTCCTCTCTTCTCCGCGTATTCATTGGCGTTCACCGCCTCCGCCTAGGGCGGATGTGCATCCCGTGCTCCGTAGAGCAAAAGGGAAGAAGACGGACTACCATATCAAACCACCGCGCGTTCTGCGGATTGAGCAAACGAGAAATCACCCTTTGCTCCGGCGCCGAGTTAAGCATTGGTTTCTTCGGATGAAGGGATATCAAAAGCTTGTTGTGGTACTTCGAGCATTGCTTGTCGCAGAGAACTTCTCAATTCAGTAAGTTCTCCGTAACAAATCAACACGTCTTCATATCGTAATTGCAGTTCATCACTTGGATTCCACAATAAGCTGTTGTCACGAGACAGTGCAAATACTGGAATCTCGACATTTGAATTGAATAAACTGGCAAGAGGTTGCCCGACTAAAACCGGGTGGTTTCGAATTTGGAGTGAAAGAACCCCGGCTCCAGGAACGGTTCGAAGCAATTGATCAAGATCGACTTCAGAGAAGGCAGTTTCACTGGTGACATAGTCGATAATTTCGCCAGCAACATTTACTCCACTCGCTTTCTCAATACCTTCAAGTCCGGGTGATGAGTTGACTTCTAAAACCAGTGGCCCATTCGTCGATTCGAGTAAATCGACACCTGCAATGTGCAATCCGAGAACGCGAGCTGCACGGCATGCAGCCTCTTCGAATTCTTTCGGTAAATCGACGTTTTCAACGGTTCCATTCAAATGGTAATTGCTGCGGAATTCACGACCGCGAGCACGTCTTCGCATACTTGCGACTACTTTGTCTCCAACTACCAAGGCACGGATGTCCTTTCCGTGAGATTCAGCGATGTATTCTTGAATTAAAATCGAACGTCCAGTGAGCAACAGTCCTTGAACAAGATTGCGTGCTTCACGAATGGTGTGCCGTAAAAATACGCCTTGGCCTTGAGTACCTTGAGTGACCTTAATGACTACAGGTAACCCTCCGACAAAGTCCACTGCTGTTTCTACATCGATGATGTCCCGGACATAGGTTGTGCGCGGGACAGGAATTCGATTTCTTGCTAATATCTGAGATGCATGGAGTTTGTCACGACTTTTGAGAATCCCTGAACCAGTATTTGCAGTCCATATGCCCAGTTGTTCCATATGTCGCAGAACCGCAACACCGTGTTTGGTAATCGAATGACCAATCCTCGGAATGACCGCATCATAATTGAACGGTTCACCGTTGTGAAGGATATCTATGCGTCCATCCGCGACGAATAAGGAGAACTTCATTGGGTCGGCCACATAAGGGTTCAATCCCCGTTTTTTTGCCTCTTCAACTAACCTTCTAGTGCTGTAAAGACGCGGCCCTCTTGAGAGGATTGCGAGACGAAGGTCAATCTCATCAATCGGCTCATCATCGAGATTCACGTCAGACTCCTCCATAGTAGTCGTCATTCCGTCGCGCCTTTCAAGTGCTCGCTTGAAATCGGGGTAAACATGACCGATACGGGTGTAGTGGCGGGCGAGGATAAAAATTCTGTTGATTCAGACGCAGATGAAGCAGGTGAAGAACTCACTCTCGATCAGCGGCAAGATGAATTGAAGAAATCCCGCTGGAACGTCTTTTTATGGCTTGGTATAGCGGTTTTGATGTTCACTTTCGCCCTTTTCCCAATGCCATTCAGTGCTGATTACGATGATTTCACTGATTCGGCAGAAAAGGATATTGGTCTTGTCTGGGGACCTTCCTTGGCAGGAGATGATTTGTTCGATGTACCATTACACTTGGATGTTACAGCAGTCAATCCTCCAAAGTACTCAAACACAAGCATCAATGCATATGTAATCAAGATGAATAATTGCCAGCAAAATTTGGGAATATTCACCGAAGAAGCAAAGACTGGAGGCAATCATGCATATCAGTATCAAAGCATGGGTGATTTGATTGAAGGAGAAGAGTATACATTCAAGTTTTCAGTTGATCCAGGCCAGTATTGTATCATCGTTCAATACTTCAACGAGACCAGTGGTGAAGTCGACAGTACATTCAACAACGATATGTCGGTTAAAGGCAAAGTTTGGCCGAATCAAGTAATTGGCGGCCTTTTCGGACTGATCTGTCTTTCTTTGTCTGTCTTTGCTTTTATCGGCGCTCAAAAGCATGGAGCGCACGTAAAAAAGATTCTTGATATTGGCGAAGAATCGACTGAAGAAAAAGTTCTGGCATCACTCACAGATGCTCGAGTTGCAGCAGGCCCAACAGGGCCTCCTCGCACAGGTCCTACCGGCCCTCCTAGCCCCGGTCCTACCGGTCCACCTGCAGCAGGCCCAACCGGTCCACCTCAGGCTCTACAAGCTGTTGAGGTTGAACAACCAGTCGTAAATTCCGAGCCGGTTACTCCTCCTCCAGCAGAAGCTACTTTTGAACCAGCCGAAGGCGGTTATTTCTACAAAAAATTACCAGATGGTAGTTATGAGCAGACAATTTATGTCCAAAATGCTGATGGCACATATGCTCCTTACCAGGCCTGACCTTTCCAAAAGAGCAGCAAAAACCTGCACTTTGAACCACGCATTGAGGGTCATACTTGAAAGGGGATGGCGACAGGCCGGAATGAGGGTTTGGTGATGTCAGGTGAACAAACATCGACTTTGACCGTTGCAAAACTCAAAGCGCTTTGTATCCTCAATGACTTGTCCACATCCGGAAAAAAGTCAGATTTAGTCGAACGTCTTCTTGATTCGGGGCTCTCAAATAAAGAAGTAGGATTGCCTGTAGAAGAGCCTCCAATCGTTGAGACGAAAGTAAAGGACGTTTCCGCTCCAGAACCAAAATCTGAAATCGTACTTTCGATGGAAGATGAAGAAACAATAACGCCTTCTGAAACTGTTGAAGTTGCTGAAGAGCCAAACGTGTCGTCTGAAGAAAAGGCTCTCGATGCAGAGATTCTCGATGCAGAGATTCTTGAAGAAGAACCTGTAAAGTCTGTCAAAAAAGTTCAGCCCAAAGTAAGTAAAAAACCTGCTCGGGATGGTCCAGCGACACTTCTTGATATCGTCCGTAAACCCCAAGTCGCCGCGGTTCTTCTCACTCTGATTATCTTAGGCGCAGGTGGATATTACTACCTTGACAATCAACTGGATTCTTTCACCGCTGAACAACTTCGTTATGGCGACAGCATGCAATACGAGATTGAGGGTGATAACGATGGCTTGGCTACTTTCATGGCTACAGAGGGTTTTGTGGAGTTGGTCATGGATCAATTAGAAACTGATGATGACATTTGTAAGATTTCAATTGATTTTGGTGGTATAGGTGGGCTTTCAATTACTGAAGGCGGTACAAGCGAATTAGTCAATGAAGGGTCAAATGACCGATTAGGAGCAGTCCGTATTGTTGGAGGGATGGGCGCTGAATGGCTATCGGTTGAAACTGTAAACACCAATTCACTGGACCCCTTCCGAGTGAATCGGCACCTTTCACTTGGAACAGTATGTGAATTTGGAGCCATTACAGGCTCAGGAACAGCCGACCTGACCTCAACTACATACACAGAGTTACGTAACCAGGATACGAAGGCTACGCAATTGGATTGGGGCTTTGACCTTCCATCTCCAATTGGGAAATATCATGGCACCACGATGACGTATGGTGTTGGGGGGCTCCTTGGTGGACTTGAAACACTTGCGCCAGGACTAGCCTTGATGATGCAACCGGTAGAACTGCAGCATCTTTTTGCTAACGATTTGATCGATGATGGCGCTACAGGTAGTAACCTTGGATGGGACTGGCGCGTGATAGGCAATGATGAGCTTGGAGGCGAGATGGTTTGGAAAATCGTTGCCACTCATCACGACATTGCAGCCTATTGTTTAGGCTCAGCAACAATGAATTTGTGGGTCGAAGAAGGTAATCCTTGGGCTGCAAAACAAACGGTCGATGTCTTGATTTCAGAATCACAGACGAGTCAAACTGGATGCTCTCCAACCTCTCAATTGCTCAACGATTATGTGTTACCTGAAGGAGAGTTAGAATTACACCACACGTTTTCAAAACTCACTCTTCAGCGAGGAGAAAAGCAACTCGACCTCGGCCTTTCTTATGACTCCAAGCCACAAGCGAACCTCTTGGGGCCCTCAAGCAGCGAATTGGAATCATGGGGTGAATATGAACTGCACATGCCGGATGATTCAATTCTCCGTCAACATACCTTTGAAGACGCGCTCTCGTGTTTTGACTCTTGGCCCAACTCCATAGCTCCGGGAGCATCTCGTGCGTTGGAAGAAAACGGATATATCTGGCGAGGAACTACCATCCAAACATCCTCTACCGCTTCACAATGGAATCTTTCGTGGGTAGCAGCGGATGAACAAGCGGGGTGGGTTCAATTCAATTTAACAGGAACTCCAAATGAAGAAAATTGCGTATATGATAAAAGAGGAGATTTGGATTCGACTTCCTATAATCGAGATTCGATTCCAAACACGCTCAACATCACTAAACTTGAATCACGGTTTTCAGACTCTTCTCGTTACAACGTCTTGTTTGGAAATGACCGTTTCTTCACCTCTTCAGGCGAATACCAAGACGATGTGCAAGTGGGTTACTTGATTGCAGTTCCTGGAAATGACATCGGTTCACTTCTTTCACAAATTGGTGATGGAGGAGATGGTGCAGTCACTCTGGACATATCTCGGTCTTGGGACGAGAATAATGAACACCATCAACTGAATCTTCTCGCTGATGCCGAAGAGGGGCAATTGGTCGGTTGGAGTATCATCTCCAATCGATTGTGATTAGTTCCATCTGTTGGTATCCCATTCGTTGTTTGATGGAGGGACATATTCTCCAATTTGCGAGAAGTCTGGCGCTGCTGGAACATTCGAATATTTCTGGTTTGAAACAAAGGCAGCTGGAGCCTGTTTTGGCCGGGCTTGTTGCACAGGTTGTGAGTTTTGGCGGCGTGTAAATACAAGAACGACACTAAGCACAGCGACAACACCCGCTAATACCCATACCAAGAGATTTTCAGGCATCGTCACATTCTCTTCGTTTTCATTGGTTTGAAGAATCGTTTCTTCTTGTTCTTCCTCAACCACAGGAGGCTTCCATACGGTGTAGGTTACTGACCATTTCACTTCGATGAATCCAGTATCGTCAAACACAACAGCCTTGACTTCGTAAGGTCCGACACTTCCATTGAGGTTACACAGTTCGATTGAAAACTCGCTGGTCGGTTGCTGGCAATTATGTGGTTGTTCGGAGAATGTTAATGTTTGAGCGACCAGGGTTTGGTTTCGATACCACTGAACACTGATATTGAGTCGTTGAATTGAATCATCATCAAGGCCGATTATGACTGTCAAATCGAGTGATTCATTGGTGGCGTTGAGGGTAATCTCCGATAACAGAGGCATTGGAGTAACCCAACTGGCTCGGTTCACATCTTCATCAATGAAATCATCGCAATCGTCGTCCAATCCATTCCAGACCTCAACGGCGTTGGGCGAGCGAGATGAATCGTTATCATCACAATCAAGGAACCATCGGAAACCGTCTTCGTCTTCATCAAGGTCGGGCACTAATGGGTTGGTGAAGGTCGATAAAATCTCGAAACCATCTGTCAATCCATCATCATCAGTATCCGCGTTAAATGGATCTGTTCCAATCTCAAGATATTCATCCAAGTCGAGTAAACCATCTTCATCAGCATCGGTTCCATTAAAGGTTTCATCGATAAATCCGTCACAGTTATTATCGATACCATCGAGTAATTCCTCAACGTCTGGAGCAATACTTGCATTCGTATCGTTACAGTCCTCAAACCAATAATAACCGTCCATGTCAGAGTCGTTATCTTTGACAAGAGGGTCGGTTAAATGAATCAATACTTCGTCCCCATCACTCAAAAAATCTCCATCCGTGTCAGGGAGTGAAAGGTTTGTTCCAAAGACATGGAACTCTGCGAAATCCGAAAGACCATCCTCATCGGCATCCGTTGAATTGTAACCCTCATCCCACTGCCCATCGCAGTTGTCATCAATACCGTTCAAAATTTCTTGAGCACCGGGGTTGATTTGTGCATTCGTGTCGTTACAGTCCTCAAACCAATAGAACTCGTCAATGTCTGCATCAGGGTCGGGTATCAATGGATTTGTCCCATAGAGTAAGACTTCTTCTCCATCAAGTAACAAATCGTCATCGGTGTCGTTGTCCAACGGGTCGGTACCGTTGACATTGATTTCGACACCATCCGATAATCCGTCACCATCGGTATCGCTAACAAGAGGATTGGTGCCGAAAATAAGCACTTCATCACCATCGCTTATTGTGTCGTCATCGGTATCGTAATCTTCTGGATCAGTTCCGTAGACGTCTGTCTCATTGGAATTTGTTAAATTATCGCCATCCGTATCGACATCGAGCTCAGTTCCGTAAATGATGAGTTCCCAAGAATCAAGAGTGCCGACATCGTTGTTTCCTTGGTCTTCAACGGTCAATGTCCACTCCCCTCGACTGTCTTCATCCCAATGATGCACCGTAGAAAAGCGCCAATTATTGAAATCGTTTCCGTTATCACCGTGCTTTTCGCTGAGTATACTGCGCGTGCCATCTGGGCTTGTCAAAATAATCTCTAAATCTCCTCGGTAATCGTGAGTGATATCAACAACGACATCAACGTTTTCAACGAGAATTGCCTCATCGACAGTCGTATTCACCGAGACAAAATTTGGGCTATTGTCTGGGATGTCACACTGCTGGCAATCAAGTGTACCTGTGGTGAACGATGTCTCTTCTGCAACAGATGTCCAGGTTTCTGCCATTGCAACCGCGGCACCTGCATCGATAACGCCGAATCCATATTTGTGACTCACATCATGGTTCGCTCCGTTGATGTTCCAAGAGGAGTTAGTAGCATCGTTTACACGCGATGTAAGTACGATGATGTGTTGAACATCACGCCATGTCAAATTTGCATTTGCTTCCAGCATCAATGCAATAACGCCAGATACAAGCGGAGTAGCAGACGAAGTCCCGCCGAATGTATTCGTATAATCGCCGTTCGAGTATCCGCCTGACCCTTCGTTATCTGTTGTGGTTATGCTCTCTCCTTCTCCGTTTGAAGGGGCAGCAACCAAAATATTCGCTCCAGGTTCGGCGTAATATGACTGTTTACCGTTGTGAGATACGGCTGTAACTGCAATGGTATACCGGAGGTTTGCATAGCCGTCATAATTCGCATTATCGTCATCAGCCAATCCATTTCCTGCTGCCCAAGTGATGATGTTACCCAAGCCATTACGCCCGGTCAAGATGCTGTTTTCCATGGCAGCAAGCATGAGTGCACCGGGTCCTTCAAGCGTCTCTCCGTCGTCACTTGGCCCCCACGAATTTGAATAAATATCAATGTCTTGACGTTCATGAGAAAGTGCGGCGGATTCCCGAGTATCGGTCGTGCTGCACGAAATCAGTTGCAATCCTGCAAGTCCAGCTCGTGGCGCTGAGCCACTCACTCCAATGTTGTTGTTCCCTACTCCAGCGGCGACTCCAGCAGCGGCAGTCCCGTGTGCATCGTTAGAGGACGGAGTCGGGTTTCCGTCATTACTGCAGAAATCATAATCTAAGGTGGATTCGTAATAGTTATCCAAATCGGGGTGAGCCCAATCGAGTCCATCGTCGACAATTCCTATGACGACTCCAGAGCCTTTGTAGGAGTTCCAAGCTCCAGTAATGTTGACGTCTTCTCCAATTGTACCTCCGGATTGGCCGGTATTTTGGAGATGCCATTGGTCCGAAAACAAGGGATCATTTGGAACCCACCTTGGAGTCCTCATTTTTTCGATAAGTGGATAGGCAGCTTCAATCACACCTTTTTCGATAAGCTGTGAAAAGTCTTCAACTGCAGTTCCAGGGTTAACATCAACAATCCATGCACCGTCTAATTCTTTGGCAGCTTCTCCATCATATTGCGCAGCGAAAACAACCCACTGCATTGCAGATTCGAGTTCTTCATTGGAATACATCGTCAAGTCGCCCTTGTGTGCAATAGCAGCCTGAATAATCGGAGAATATGATGGGATAATATTCGAATTATTCGTCTCATTCAGTATTGTGTCATGAGGAGTTTGAGTACCAGCACTTACGAAAGGAGTAAACAGAGAGCACACCAATACAAACAGTATCACTGGGGTGCGCATACTGTTGTGTCGGGCAGAGTCCATATTAGCACTACCTCCTTCACGTGAGAATTTTCCCGCTTAATCGAATTGATAGATTCTGCAACGTTTCTCCCTCTTCTCTTAGGGAGCGAATATATCTCGGAATGGTGTGATTTGATTGAGATAAATCGTCAAGAGAACCGACCCATTCAAGCGCTTCTGAAGGTCGATCTAATGAAGCAGAGTCGGAGGAGTATACGCTCCAAATAGAACACCCATCTCCGTTTTCAGATGCCGTTTGTAAACACCATTGTTGCGGTAGGGGACTTGATCCACATTGTAGAGAGTGTCGTTCTGTAAATCGCACAAGACAATCATGTTCTACAAAAGGCACATCCATTTCTAAAAGAGCTTGTCGAGATTGCTCATCTTCAGCACCTATCTGAAACCAAACCAAGGGAAATTCTTCTCTTTCAAAACGAATAATCAGATTTCGTACCACGGCTCTTGCGCGCTCTGGTGCAAGGAATAAAACGACAACCTCTGGGACGATTCCGTCTTCAAGTTCAGGGCGTATTGGGAATCCGTTGATGGTAGCGCCTGCATCCCTAGGGTGGAGAGGTGCTACAGCCCACCCACGGTCTCGTAACTCCCCTACGGCAGTATGTGCAGGACGTTCTGAATTGAGTCCCGCACCGTAGATGTGGATAACTTCGGTGTTGGATAAGATCGATTGAAGCGAGGCAATACCCTCTTCATTCCGTGAATCCATAATTTCAGTTAAACCATTTCCTTTATCAAAACTTGTACAAGCATTTCGCCCCACGGCCGTCAATCTGTATGTTTGAAGACATCAAACCCCTAGCCCACTCCATGGCCGAGTCGAAACGTCCTCCGCACGACCGTGGTCACGAGTTGTGGACTGCGGAAGAAGGGCCGTCCCGCATGCTTCTCTCAAGCATCGATCGGTGGGTCAGTGCTTTACTTGCTGATGACGGAATTAGCATGCCTTTTATGGGCGGTGATCATTCGATTGAGGCGACGATTCTAGCACGCGCAGATGGCATAGTAGTTGGGACTGCTGCTGTTGACCACATGCTGCAGATTTGGGCACCTTCCCTGAAAGTGTCATGGATGGCCGGGGATGGTAAAAAAGTCTCAAAGGATGATGAAATTGCAACCCTTTCTGGTGATCGGGACACTCTGCTTGCTATGGAGCGCACCATACTGAATATACTTGGCCAACTTTCAGGCATCGCAACTGAAGCAAAACGCTGGTCTGCACGCGCTCCGGGTCAGATTGCTTGCACTCGAAAAACGGCA
>CABYOM010000014.1 GCA_902520595.1 uncultured Candidatus Poseidoniales archaeon
AGCCCAACAGGCAGTTAACGACCATGAAAATGTAGTTGATTGGGATGAATACGACCTTGATGATGACGGTTATGTTGACAGACTCTTGATACTTCATTCGACGAAAGGACAAGAGGAAAATCCTGGACAAACTTCGAAGATTTGGAGTCATTTTACAATGTTTGACCAACCGATAGTCGTAGATGGAAACACCAAGGTCGCACATTACACAATGGCCAGTCTGCGCACAGGTTCCAGTGGTATGGGCACAATACTGCACGAGATGCTCCATCAAATGGGTGCACTCGACCTCTATCCTGTACACGATACACACCAATTAAATGACTGGCAAGGTGTAGGTGACTGGGATATTATGGCAAGTGGGAATTGGAACGGAGGGGGTGTTTGGCCCGCACTCCCTACTGCCGCATCACTCGACCTTTTGCAGGCAGGAAGGAGCCAAACACTCGACTTAACTTGGCCACAAACCGCACAAGCGCCGTGCATTGGTCCGAGTATACAGCTTCAAGGCATGAGTGAAAATGGAACATCACTAAAAATTCCTCTCAATGAAATGGAAACGATCTGGATTGAGTACCGTTCAAACTCCGGATTTGACCAACATCTTCCTGGGTCCGGGATTCTTGTTACCTATCAAGATCGAAGCGTTGGAGATGAAGATAAAAACGAGCTTAATCGAGATTCAGACCAACCATGGCTGCGGGTGATTGAGGCTGATGGGAGAACGGATTTGCTGAATGGAGCGAATTCCGGTGAAGCAGGGGACTTATTCCTCAACAATACCTCATTTGGCGCAAGTGGCGTTCAGATTTACACGCATGATGGATTCCTCGTGCCTTGGGTTGCAACCGTAGAAATTAACATCACTGTGGAGATTCATTTCACTGCCCCTCATTGTTCACCACAATTTGAGGTTGACATACCCGACTACGGTGGTGTGTATTTACTCTCTGAAAATTTACCGCTTGTCGTTTCAAGTACACAAGCATGCGTACTTACTCATGAATTGTTGTTGTCAGATGGAAGGGAGTTCGCTGAACAAAATTTCACCATAGACGGAACTCTGAAAGAAATTGAGTTGCAATATAACTCTCCGGCAACAGAAAATGCAATATCGACACTTGAGGGATACATTCACTGTGGCGAGGATTCCCTGTATCTTAAAACTCAAATCTTGACCCTTGGTAGAATACCTGTTGAGAATGTAGTAAGTGGGACACTGTCTGCATTTGGAACATCAACTCTTGATATCTCGATTCTTTCTCGCGGTAATTCAAGTCAAACATTCACTGTTGAACTCGATGGTCCAATATCAAGAATCGGGACAATCTCAAATCAAATCACTCTTGATGGAAGTGATAAAGCGTTCATTGAAATCGAACCAAACGGACTGCTCGAAGACCGAATGTCAGTAGCAGGTGAACTGATTTTAATTTCGCAAAGCGGCCATCGTTGGACGATAGAATTAGAATACACAGCCGTTGATGGGGAAACAGACTTCATTGAAGAATGGAGGACCCCGGGTAAATTACTCGGGAGTGCGGGAATGATATGCGTTCTTTGGGTTGCTGTAGGCATGTTTGAAAGAAAGCCAAAAACTGTTGTAAAAACAACCTCTGCAATGGAAGGTCAAGCACCTGTTGCTGATACTGCTCACCAAATGGATGCCTGGGGACGCTCTTTGGACGAAATTGAATAACTAATTTCGACCAGGTAACCATCGCTGCATGTGAAGGTAATGCCACTGGCTTTGCGACTGAATTGCGCAAAGCCATGTTTTGTTTACTCCCTCAGATAAACGCACTGCAAGACAGGCGCCTTCCCATGTTGATGGAGCAAATTCTACGGGCTGTACAAGCCATGGAGCGTGAGCATCACCAACGGGAGTCTCATAAACTCGCCATCGACTTCCAAACTTGAAACCTGGTCGCAATAAAACGCCACGGGACATAAGATCGCTGAAAAGTTCAAGTTCAATCGGAACATCTAATCCTTTGAGTAAAACCTCAAGCCAGGCGCCTTCTTCCTCACGAAGGTGACGGCCTGAGAGATGCTCGACACCTATTGAATTCCAGGGCCAATCACTGACATTGGGGATATACCAACCTGTACCACGAGGGATTCTTTGGTCCCATAAAGATTCGAGTTCCGCTTTATCTTTTGAAGAAAACGAGTCCCATAGTGGCTGATGGCCACTCGGTTGGTCAATTGCAAGCAAATACATTGTGACATCCATTTCCTCATCGATGACAAAAAATTCAGCTGCCATTCCTCGTGCATGAACTTCTCGCGTCCAATGAAGCATTTCTGCCCAGTCAATATCATCGGTTGTCCAAGCCCAACGAACGTGAGCAACGGGAGATTGTTTTGAAAAGACATGTTCTCGATTCCAACGTAAAGCCCAAGTGGATTCAAGCGTTTCAATACCCCACTTATCGGGTATATTTTCAACTGGAATGAGAATTTCTCCACCGCTACGAGCAGTATCAAAAACAATACTGCGTGCAATGATATCAGAATCGGTGTTGACTAATTCTTGAAACCATGATTCACTGGGCAAAGGTACATGGCGATGCCAATGGCAGAACATAACCTCTTCAGGTGTAAGACGGATACTCTCGTCACTTTGCATCTCTCCTAGGCCACTCTTCTGATACAATCTTGAGGAAAGTGGGGGTTCAATATACCAATCACCGTCCCGAAGTAAAGGTGCTTGGAGCGGTTGTGCTGGCGGCTGATTTGCCGTCAAAGATGCACCCAATGGTCGTGTAGTGCGTTGGCGCGGAGTGAACTTACGGTTTTGCCTCGCCATGCTTCGCCGTCATCATCACCTCATTTGAGTTTAAGGTAACCGATGCCCCTATGTGCCTTCACTTCTTCGAGAAAAATGCGAGTGTCATGGTAGACGGATATCTTGGCTCATTAACCACCGAGGAGCGTATGCTCTTACACTTGTGTGACAACAACTTACCAGAAGGTGAATGGGAAGCACCTTCGGCACTTACACAAGCAGGAATCTCCGCAGCTGTGCATGTTCAAAGAAAGCATGTCCCACGAACCATCAAGAGGTTGGAACAGCGAGGAGACCTTATCAAATCAAAACGTCATGTTCCGGGTGGAAAGCAGCGTCGTCAAGTGTATGGATTAACTCCAACTGGAAAAGAAAAAGCGAGTGAACTACGAGAAAAAATTCTCTCACAATCGGTGATTAAGGAAGGTCAAAAAATTGTATTGTCTGAGTTGCGAAAAGGCGGTCAAGCTACGCTTGATTTGCTTTCACACATTGATGAAGGAATGAACTACAGCGATACTCCCGTTGTATCACCAGTGTCAAATCCTGAAGGTGTTGCCTCACTGGATGCTCAAGCTGGTGAGCATCTGGTGCGAAGATTGTTTGCCCGTGCGTGGGAAGATGGGAAAATTACCCGTGATGAACAATATCTGTTATCCGAAGTAGTAGACTTCCTTGGAATGCATCCAGAAAGAGTTCGACGACTTTCGGATGAAGCGAGAAAAGATCAGAAGGCATCACCTCCTGAAGAAATATATCGAGACATGTTGCGACAAGCAATGATTGATGGAGAATTAGTTGATGATGAAATCGCTCTATTGGAGACCGTTCGAATCGCCTATGGATTTGACCGACTTACCCATGACAAATTGCTTGAAGAGGCAAAACATTCTCCACTCGTATCCGAGAAATACCTTACCTACAAATCAACACTCTCTACTGCAATGAAGGATGGAATCATTACCAGTGATGAGGGTGCAATGCTGTCTACACTGCGTGAAACTCTGGGGATTTCAGACGCGCAACATGCCAGTTTGCTAGCAGAATTGCGCGATAATATCAAGTGAATGATTTCATACGAACACATGAGAGGGTTACTATGGGAATGTCAGACGAGGAAGAGGCAGTCTACGAAGAACTCAATAAACTCAAGAGCCAATTAAAGGCTGATGAAGAATGCAAAGTGGTTCTCATCGGCGATATCATGATGGATTGCTACATACATGGATACGCGAATAATCTCAATTCAAGAGCGCCTGTACCAGTTCTGCGTGAAACTATGCGAGAAGAGGATGTAGGCGCGGCTGCCCACGTTGGTAGAGGACTCAAATCGATGGGTTTGCAGAGTCACCTGTTCGGTGTGGTCGGAGATGACCGTGCTGGACTTAACATTCTCCAACTGCTCGACGACGAAGGCGTATCTACAAACGGTATTTCTATTCTCGATGGCCGAACTACCACGGTTAAAACTCGTCTTTTAGCGACACGTGAAAGTTTAGTCAGTGATGAACAACTGCTTTTGCGTTGGGACGTCGAAGATGATAATCCGGTGCCTGTTGAAGCTTCTGTGGCCTTGTATGACCAAGCCATTGAGGAAGTCAAAACAGCTGATGTGGTGATTCTATCAGATTATGGACAAGGAGTCGTTAACGATGGTGGTGCAGAGCGAGTAGTCACTGCTGCAAAAAAGAATAATGTTCAAATTATTGCTGACCCAAAACTCACAGGTCTGCATCGAACACATGGCGTCAATTGGATTTTGTTTCAATCTCAGGGACTCGAATTAATGCGAAGAAGGCTCGGAGTTTCGACGGGCAGTGATGCTGCAAAGCAGTTGATTGAAACACATGGTTGGGACCACTTAGTCGTCCTTTCAGGAGAGGCGGGAGTTACCATTTACTCAAGGAATGAGGGTGTGGTTCATGCCCCGTGCACTCTTGATGATTTACGACAAATGATTGGTCTTATCGATGCAGCTGCAGTGGCGATTGCAGTCGCAATTTCAAAAGACCTCTCTGTTCGAAATACCGCTTTACTTGCAAATGCGGCGTGTGAATGCATATTGGGTGCTCATCAAACAGAATCTTTCGTGCTCAGCCGCGAAGATTTAATCGATCGAATTGGTGAGATGTCTTGGAACCTTCAAGTTTCAAAACGTTGAGGTGAAAATATGAGTTCTTGGCCGAGGCCAACAACCGCTGATATCGGCTTGCGTGCGTTTGCTGCAAGTCCGACCCGGCTGATTAACGAGGCAACGATTGGAATGCAAGATATACTGCTCTCTGGTGAAGCTCAGAAATCGATTAATAAACACATTCGTCACACATCCCAATGGCAAATAACATCCCCCGTAAGTAACGATATTAAACACTGGGACTTGCTTCTCGTACAATGGCTTGAGGAAGTTCTTTATCGCTCAGAAATACATCAACAATGGCTTGTAGATTGCCAAATATCTGTGCATTGGGAAGAGCATGAAGTTCTGCTATCAGCCCAAGTTTCCTGGGTGAACTCTGACGATGTTGAAAGAGAAATAGAAATTAAGGCCGTAACGAGCCACGAGTTACAATTTACAGAATTACCTGAGAATGAAGTCGCTCATTCACCATGGGAACAGGTTCCTGAATTTCACGGACCTGGTTGGTTCTGTGATGTCGTGTTTGATATCTGACCAATCAGTCCATCATAGCGAAGACGCGTCCCGACATAGAAGCCGAGCGTGTTGACGATAAGATCCATGATTTTATTCCCCCAATCCTCAACCGCAAATTCGTATGGAAGAACAAGTTCTAGAAGTTCCCACCCAACGCTGAGAAAAATGAAAATCTGCCAGTTTGTAAGAAAAAAACGGCCTGCAGTTGACCAAATAAAAAAGTGTGAGACTGAATACATGTTCAAAAGAACCATCGAAAGACCTCAGAGTGGGAATTCCAAAGGTTGACGTGCGCTATCCTCAGCTAAACCCACACACTTCCTCCATCCCGTAACCCCACAGCACCCATGGCTCCGAGTAGGGCTGCTCCGTTCCCGGCCTGACCTATTCCCCCGGCTATCCATTTCCTGTTTCCCTCCGGAAACAGTTCACAGCACCCGAGTCATGTGGGGGCGAGACATCAACGTCCGCATGCAGAAACCAAGGAGCCGCTTTCGCCGCCCAAAGGCGTTCAGCCCACCATAAAGACGATTTGTGGTTCAGGGTACGCCTAGCTCCCCACCTATCCCATTAGGTGCTACAACTGACTGTATTTGAACAAAACCCATGCACATGTTCGTGAATTATTCTGCCATTGCCTCTTCTTCGTACTTCGAAGGACATGATGTTTTAATGACCTGTGCCTCAAAAACATATTCTCCATCGATGTAGTATAGGACACCCTGAGCGTAAACAGTTCGATTATCACCAAGACCGTTGGAAACGGATGCATCAAGATAGTCAATGAGCAATGTATGAGTGGATCCGTGGAGATAGAATACACTCTGATTCTCGTCTATACTCCCATCGACAATTTCACCTCGGACTGCGATTTCTCGCTCCATGTAGGATGCTGGCTCTTCCATCAGTTCATCAACGGTTCGGGTTGGCTCAGGTGCTTCAAGCAAAAACACACCGAGCAAGCCAGCAGTAACAACTGCCCCGAGGATTAGGATTCGAGTTCGTCGAGAATACATAACACACTCACCTAATCTTAACTGCGATGACTGAAACCAACTGCTTCTTCAATATTCTTAAATCCGTGTTCGCTCAATTTTTTCTCTAGTCCATTGACTACCGATTTTGTAAGGCCTGCACCTTCGAAGACAAAACCGCTGTAGGCTTGCAAAAGAGATGCACCTGCACCAATTTTTTGCCATGCATCTTCAGCAGATAATATACCACCAACACCGACTATGGGCCACTCACCATTTGTCATGGAATAGATTTGGTGTATGATATCTGTAGAGCGATTCGATAGAGGTGCTCCGCTTAATCCACCGGCTTCGGCGAATATTTTTTGCTCATTCTTTGAGGTACTCTCTGGCCGTTCAATTGTGGTATTGGTCGCAATAATACCGTCGCAACCAGCACTGCGTGCAGTATGAACGATTGCCGACAGTTGCTCACCCGACACATCTGGGGCAATCTTTACCAGCAGAGGTTTTAGCGAAGTATTCGATGATTTGGAATGCTGAGAATTGACTTCTTGACACGCCTTGATAATTGATTCAAGAGCATCATCATGCTGGAGTTCACGTAAGTTTGGGGTATTTGGTGATGAAACGTTGATGACGAAAGTGTCGCAATACTCCCACAATCGATCCATGGTTGCAGCATAATCGCCAGGAGCTTGGTCAAGAGGAGTAATCTTCGACTTGCCAAGATTTGCCCACAAAGGGACATTTGGTGAGCCATGGCGAGAGAAATGCTGCTTCAGTTTAACAGCCACATTCATCGAGCCAGGGTTATTGAAACCCATCCGATTAATCAGGGAACGTGAGGGAGAAGACCTAAACATGCGAGGTTTAGGATTCCCATCTTGTTGATGCTCAGTCACACCACCGATCTCAATAAAAGAAAGTCCGATTGCTTCCCAGCCACGTATCCCTTCAGCCTTTTTATCCAATCCTGCAGCATTCCCGAATGGATGGTTATATTCTTGCCCGAAGCAGCTGACTGGCAAGTTCTTGCGAGGGCGATAAAGCAGTGAAAGTATTGTACGTGAGATGGGATTCGCAGAAAAAAATCTCAGCATCATCAATGCTCGCCCATGGGCTTTTTCAGAATCTTGGATACGCAACGCGGGGCGTAAAAAGACCCGGTAACCTATGCCCATGCCATCCGCTCCGAACGGTATCCTTCAAGACTTTCGCCTTCTACGGTCATTTGTGCGCATAGATGACCCCCTCTGGCCTGTGGTTTTGGAAACCTCTCGTCAAATCTTGCGAAGAGAACATCTTCACCTTATCCTCCCACCAGAGTTTGAGCAAGATATGAATAATATTTTACTCGAAATCAGTGATTACCAGCCAGAGAGATTACACTTTCCAACTTTCGAATTACGGCCATGCAATGATGTTGGATTATATGTCCATGAAGCTGGAAAACTTCGCATGATTGCCTCTATAGGCATGCTAGAGCCAGATCCAAAGGTGCGTTGGGTGAAAATGGATCAGAAGGCTGGTTGGAAAGAAGTTGTTCTCGTTTGTAACGAACTTCATGTCGCTGGATACCCGGGTTGTGTCGGATGTGGGGGGCCCAATTCTGAAATGCCATGGGATGAACAAAAATCACGTTCCGGACTGCTCTAAGAAGTTGGTCAATTTTTTCCTTTTCTTTTTACAGATACAATGTATCTGCCTCTCTATGAAGGTATAAGAGAGTTCAAGTAGCCTCGGCGGTCGCATGTCAAATCATGGGTGTTGTGATAGTTGCCGAGAAGCCAAGCGTCGCCAACGATATCGCCCAGGTTCTCGGTGCAAACTCGAAAAAGGATACGCATTGGGAGGGAAATGGCCTTATTGTCACATGGGCAATTGGCCACTTACTGCAACTGAAATACATGGATGACTACGATGAGGCATTCAAGGATTGGCGTAAAACCATCGACCGTTTACCCTATATTCCCGAATCATTCGAATACAAACCTATCGGTGGTAGGGGTAAAAAACAGCTTTCTGCGATCACGAAACTCATCAAGTCCAAGGATGTAACAGAAATCGTTAATGCATGTGATGCTGCAAGAGAGGGTGAATTGATTTTTAGAACAATTGTCCAACACACTAAATCAAAGGTGAAAAATTCACGAATGTGGTTGCAATCAATGACCAAGGATGCCATTCAACAAGCATGGGATACTCGGCTGGATGGAAATGAATATTCAGCCCTGCGCGATGCTGCATATTCCCGTTCTGAAGCAGACTGGATTATTGGGATGAACGGTTCGCGGATTGCCAACTCTTTTTTGCCTCGGAAAAAGAATGAGCGTGTTGCAATATCCCTTGGGCGCGTTCAAACTGCAACACTTGCAATGATCGTTGAGCACGAATTAAACGTCCTCGGCCATTCACCTCTACCCTATTGGCAGTTGGAGGCAAACTTCGAATCAGGAGATGCAAAATGGACTGGGCGGTGGGAAAGAAAAAACCATGTTGATGATCCGGAACAACCCGATTACAAAGCTCATCGAATCATTGAGCAAGCAGAGCATGATAAGTTGAAAGATCTCTTGACATCTGGAAACTCTGCTACTGTAAAACAAACCCAAAGAGATTCGATCGAAAAACCACCGCTTAATTTCGACTTAACAAGTCTCCAAAGGGAAGCGAACAACATTTTGGGATGGTCTGCGAAGAAAACACTAGGTGTGGCTCAAGACCTTTATGATTCACACAAACTTACGACCTATCCCCGAACAGATTCCAGACACCTGCCTGAAGATATGCACGAGCAAATTGCCAAGACGATTCGACAGCTTGGTGCTCAAGACGCTTACAACGCTCACTCTACTCGTATTGTAGGCGATGGAATGAAAAACGCTGGAAGAAATTTTGACAACTCAAAAGTAAGCGATCACTTCGCCATAATTCCAACAGGAAAAATTCCTGAAGGAAACCTGAATTCTGACCATCAGCGCCTTTACGACCTCATCGTTCGAACCTTCTTGGCTTCATGGCACCCCGAGGCTGTTTGGGATGTCCAAAAACGAACTGCAGTATTAGAAGGCGAACAATTCTCAAAGGAAGCGAGAACGATTAAGGAAGAAGGATGGCGTGCAGTCCGTCCAAAGAAACAATCACTTCCAGAAAACTGGAATGTGTTACCCAGTAACCCTTGTGAAGGTAAAATTGAATCCTATGAATTCAAAGAAGAAAAATCGAAACCCAAAGGGCGACTCAAGGAAGTCGGATTGCTCCGTTTGATGGAACATGCCGGTAAACAAATTGATGATGAGGCGCTTTCTGTTGCGATGAAAGATAAGGGTTTGGGGACTCCTGCTACACGTGCGGACACAATTGAAAAATTAGTTGATAGAGGCTACATTCAGCGTTCTCGTGGAGGAAGCATAAGTGCGACTGCACACGGAATCCGCATTATTGATGTCTTGAGAAAGATTCCAGTGGAATGGATTACATCACCCGAAATGACTGGTGAAATGGAAGCTTCATTACTGCGTGTTCAGCGCGGTGAGGAACCTCGAGAAAATTACATGAATGCTGTGATTGAACAAACGACAGTCATGGTTGATAAAATTAAGAATCATGACAGATCGGAATTGTATGTCAATCAACCTTCAATCGGTGGCTGCTTGAAGTGTGAAGGGAAAATTGTTGAAACCACAATGACCTACCAATGCGAGCACAATGAAGGAAGAGACAAAGGTTGTTCTTTCGTGTTTTGGAAAGACACCTCTGGAAGATGGTTCGACCACGCTACAGCAAAACGACTTCTTGAAAAAAGGCAACTCGAAGACCTTCATGGATTTTTCAATCGTACAGGTGAACCGTATACTGCGAGTGTAAAGTTAACTGATGAGGGAAAAGTTGAATTCGTTGGAGGGGGAGAATCCTCATCCGATGCATCTGATGAAGAAGTCTGCCCATGCCCAGCATGCGATCATGGAACGATTCGCATAGGTCAAACCATGTATGCATGCGACCATGATGAATGTAAATTTCGCGGCGTTTCAAAAGAAATGTGTCAACGACCCATTACTCCAGCTGAAGCAAAGAGTATTTTGACAAATGGTAAGTCTGGACTGCTTGAAGATTTTATCTCAAAGCGTGGTCGGCCGTTTAAGGCGTTCCTTGTTCGTGATAATAACCGTATTAAATTTGAATTTCCACCACGTGAAGCAGCGGCTGATGCCACTAAATTCCCAGTGGTTGGAGGGGTTGTTGCCGTATGTCCCAAAACCAAGGTCAACATTGTTGAAACCGAGACGCACTATCAGCCAGAAGAAGGTTCAACTGGTTGTTCAATTCAGATTTCAAGAGAAATTTCAAAGAGGACAATAACCCGGGAAGAAGCAAAAATTCTCATTGAGAAAAGAGAAGTAGGGCCCTTTGATGATTTCATATCGAAAAAGACGAACCGAGAGTTTTCCGCAACCCTCTATCTCAAGAAGAACGAATCGATAGGATATCGATTTGCAAAACGATGAAATGGATGGTTTACTGACCGAACAGAGCGAAAGTTGATGTTCAACGGTTTACGGTGATGGACTATGAAGGGGACTGAATGGGACGTCATTATTGTCGGCGCAGGCCCGACTGGCGGCCGTGCTGCAACACACCTTTCATCCCTCGGTCACCGTGTTTTGATGCTTGAAGAGCACTCTGAAATTGGTCGTCCGTTTCAGTGTGCGGGTCTGGTAACTCCCAAAGCATTACACGAAGTTGGTCTTTATGATTCGATACTCGAAGAAGTCGATGGAGCACGTATTCATGGACCGTCTGGAACTTTGGTTCCCGTAGGCACTGATGGGAAGTTGCGCACATATGTTGTTTGCAGAAAAAAGTTCGATCAGGGGGTTGTCCAACAAGCAATGGAAGCCGGCGCTACCTTATGGCTCAATTCTCAGCCATTGTCAGCAGACAGTTCGGATGAGCACGTTTCAATTGAAGTCAATAAGAACGGCGTCAAATGCAATTTAACGACAAAATTACTCATTGGCTGCGATGGTGCTCACAGTTGGACTCGCCGCTACTTCAAGATGGGGCGTCCGAAAGAAATGATGATTGGATTCCAAGCGGAGGTATTGGGATATGAAGGAAACAGCAGGTGGCTTGACATGTATAGTGGTTCTGAAATTTCACCAGGGTTTTTTGCATGGGTTATTCCCTCTGGTTTCGGAAGTCACAGAATCGGCGTTTGGTCGACTCCAGAGCGCCTAAATGGCAGGAGTGTTGAGCAGTGTTACGATGATTTGCGTAGTCATCCATTGTGGAAGGACCGGTTTACCAACACAAAGGAAATAGCAAGATTTTGTGGCCCAATTCCGAGCGGGATGGTACGAAAAACCGTTACGAACAGAGTTATGTTACTCGGTGACGCTGCTGGTATGGCTAAGCCGACCACTGGTGGAGGAATTGGTCCAGGATTCAAACAAATCAAGGGAATCTTACAACCGCTGAGTGAAGCGATTACCACTGATAAACTCACTGAAAAATCACTGAAAAAAATCACAACCAAACACTTCACTGCGATGAAAAAAGATCAGGATAAAGCACGAGCATTGCGTAATTTGTTGGTGAGTGATGTCCCAGATAAAGAATTAGATGCCCATTTCACAAACTTCGCAAAACCTGAAGTGCTGCAATTGATTAATGAAATTGGGGATATTGAGAAACCTGTACCGTTAGGGCTAGCGCTCTTGAAGAAAGTTCCAGCATTCCGTAAACTTGCTCTGAAAGCAGGCACACGTCTCTTATTTCGATAGGTTGTGATTCCATCCCAAAACTAGAACTGGAGCAGCGAATACGCTACCCACCTTTTGAATCATACCGATTTATACCCTCAAAACTACCAGTTTCGTCTACCAAAAAGGTTCTCCAACGTGGTAAAAAAAATGAAATTGTGAAAGAACTTTCTTCTCGAATTCCGAGTTTCCGATTGGGGAGTGAAGATGATTGGTTTGTAGAGCAACGTTATCTTTTGGATGGAGAGCCGTTCGATGATACAAATATCGAAAGGTCGACGTTTTGTCTCGAAGAGGGGAAACGGCCACGTGTTGTTAAAAGACAACGTAGAGGTTGGTATCTCACTCCAAATCCGATTCATTCAATTGTGCGTAACTACATATCAGTTACAGTTGTCATTTTACTCATCACTCTGGGATACCTTTTCATCGAACCCTTACTGAGTTCTTTCGGTATTCCAAGTATAGGTACAGGTACTATTCGAATAGGTTTGCTTGATTACCCTTCATTAGCCATTCTCATAATCCCGCTAATCTTTTTACCCCTTGCTTTACGAGTGGGAGCGAATCTTGCCGATCTTTTGCAACAGCGTAAATTCCTCAAATCTTCGCCCCAGAGCCCGGTCATTGAGATTCTAGAACAACCGGTGGCCGGACAGCAACTGAAACTGAAAATACGTCTTCCCGAAATCAGAAATGAATGGGGTGATATCAAGGTGATGTGGAGAGTTGGCATCCTTCCTCCCGCTCGGGAGGAAGTCTTCAGTGCACTGGGTCGAACAGATTCGAGACAACCTCCTCCGGGACTTACAACTGAGTTACCTCACCACTGGGAAATTGGACTTGATGATGGTACGGGGGGAGGCGAAGAAGCACCCATGGAGCACCATGAAGTCAAAGGCGGACTCTTTTTACGGCCTATGAGAATAATGGAGCAAGGTGATGAAGCTCCAATTTCAGACGATGAAATTGTACTGCAGGCACCTGAATCAAGTTGGCCGGGTACGATTTCAACGCCCCTCATTCGCATTCATTGGGAGATCATTGTTCATATTAAAAGAGAAAATTCTGGCCCGCTCTTATGGGTTCTTCCCTTGCCAGTAAGCCACTCAAAAAGTAGTACACACATCGAATCACTACCAACGAATGATGGTCGGACCGAATCGATTTCCGTCTAATTTATCCAACACATTCAAGTCTCGGCTGGAACCTCATTTCTTCATGCACAAACAGACATTAGCGGCAGTCCTCCTCGCCAGTCTTCTAATTGTTTCAGGTTGCTTAGGTTCCGTAGATACGGCTGAAGGTGAACTTGAGGTTATCGAAAGTGATGCGAATGAGGTGAAGCTTGTTGCTTCATGGGGAGTGGTAACTGAATCTGTAGAACTTGATGGTTCACCTGCTCAGTTGTCCATTCTTATTGAAAATGAAGGTTTGAATTGGGATACTGAAATAATGATCATTACTCCACAAATTACCCTCCTGTCAAATTTTCAGTGGGAGGTAACGCCCCTTGGATACCAACTGTCATTTGTTCCTGAGTCACTTGGAGACTACAGTGTTCAGGTGGATTTCGTACCAATTAATGGAGCAACTTTCACTGAACCGGTGCCGGCGAAATTATCGCAAACTGTGACTGTTATTGCACCAGTTGAAGAGGCACCGATTCTCGTTGCGCCAGTCATCATCACCCTTGAAGAGCCATCGGTGATTTGGTTTGAAGGCAGTTTAGAACACAGTTCGATATCAACATGCACAGTAAAAGTGACTTCTTTAGGAAATATCAAAGTCACTTCAGCCTTCAATAATTATGGCAACTGGTCAATTCTACTGGACTTATCAGAAGCCAATGAAAATATTGAGATTGTCAGCGTCGCAGAGTGTGGCGAATATACAATTTCAAGCGATACTGTAACGACACAGATCATTCTTGAAAATGCAGGTGAGGATGCGGATGGTGATGGAATTATCGATGAAAGTGATCAGTGTCCCAATGGCTATGGTGCAGCTGACGGCTGGCTATCAACACCCGCCAGCGACCAAGACAATGATGGGTGTCATGATCTTCAAGAAGACCTTGACGATGATAATGACGGAGTAATTGATGACTTTGATCGATGTGGGACATCCTTTGGTTGGGTAAGCACACCCGATGCTGATTACGATTCAGATGGATGCCACGATACCGATGATGACCTTGACGACGACAACGATGGTATACCTGATACAGAGGATGACTGCTCTTACGGATTTCTTAACTGGGCATCGAGTAGTTTCAGTGATTGGGACAGTGACGGTTGTTCAGACCTCGATGAAGACTTTGATGATGACAATGATGGATTAAACGATACTCAAGATGCTTGCCCGAAGGGTTTGACAAATTGGGTTCGCGATGTGAACACTGATTTTGATGGTGACGGTTGTGCCGATGCAGTGGAAGACGATGATGATGATAATGACGGTGTGTTTGATGTCAACGCTACTGGCTACACTCTTGATGAATGCCCGAAGACTCCATTGAACGCTTCTCAAGTTGATGAAGTTGGATGTTCGGCTACACAAAGAGATTCAGATGAGGATGGTGTTAACGACGCTGTCGACCAATGTCCTGGTACTCCTGCAGCACTTGTAGTGAACGTATTTGGATGCGCTGACTTGGATAATGACGGTGTGAATGCGAACGTCGACATTTGCCCAAACTCACCCGAGAGGTGGACAATTGACGCTCTAGGGTGTGCCGTGGTTCAAAATCCTGTCACTTGGAAAAGTGGAGGCACTGTTACCGGTCCAATGCAAATTGTGCCTCACTTTTCAGTACCAACACTCGATGGCACCTTTTACTTCCAGCAAGAATGGACCGGATATGATGTCTACTACTTTTTATTCAAATACACCGATTCGAGTGGAAATTCAAACACTGCTACATGGGAGCAAAGTCCAGGGCCTTTCATTCGAGGTCTTCCCGATAATGTGCACTTGTTTTTCGGCTCGTTTGATTCAACTTATCACACGGATATAGTAAACAGAAAAGCTGCTGTTGAAAATGCCCTCAATCCGAATGAAGAGGAGGAGTGGGACGGAAGAATCCACTACATTGACCAACGAGCGAACAGCATTTCCGGGGGGCTCGGACAAATGATTTCCAGCTTTAATTCACCGTTTTATATGGGAATCGATCGATTCCAAATGGCGCGTGAAACCGGCTCGCTTTACGCTTGGACCAGTTCAAATAATGACCCGAAGCACCTCATCCATGAACCGCACCAATGGAATGCAGAGTTCCCGGTAGAAATTCGCAGGGAAGATTCTGCAATTCAGGAAATTACTGCACTTGATTTCTACCGACACTCTGGTGGCTGGGGCGGTGGTTTCACGAGCACTACGACCGCAAAATTTCCGAGTAACCTAACCGATTATGACACGCTCGAAGTGTACCATGAGCATGCCTGTGATGAGCGTTCGAACCGACATCAAAAGAGTGATGGATCTACAGGTGGTTGTCATGAATGGGATTATGAAGCAAATCTTCGAATCTGTGAGAGGGACAATGCCTCAGCATGCGGAACTGAATTTATGCGTTGGATTACAACATATGGACGAGAAGGAAAATGGTTAACCGACATTTCCCCCTACCTTTTCATGCTCGACAATGATGACAATCGGACTTTCAAATATCGAGGAGCCAACAAGGGTGATCTTACGGTCACCTTTTTGTTGAGTAACTGGGGAAGTGGCTTACGAGGTCAAGCGGCTGATTTTGCATTTACCGGTGGACAATTTGATGGTACATACAACAATCTTTCAAAGTATACCCGTGACCTCAATTTCACCGTTCCTTCATGGGCTGATAAGGTCGAAATTGTTGCAACAATTACGGGTCACGGTTTTGGTCAAGACAACGCCAACTGCGCAGAATTTTGTGACCATCAACACCACTACTACCTCAACGGTTTTACCACGTATGAATGGCACCCAATCGTCTCTTCAAGTGAAGGATGTGAAAATGAAGTTCAAAATGGCGTAGTTGCGAACCAATTTGGCTCGTGGCCATTTGGCAGAGCAGGATGGTGTGCAGGACAGGATGTCAAGCAATGGACCTATGACATCACAAGCTGGAGCGATATGAATGGAGGAGTGAACCACCTCACCTATCGCGGCTTGATGAATGGGCAAGAATACGTACCATCTGACGGAATAGGTAATGGACAAAGAAACATTCACGCTGAAATCTGGGTCGTATATTACAACGCAACCACTGAAATCAATACTGTGTAGGTGGAGGAGATGCAAGGACTTCAGGGGGAGTTCCTTTTAGTGGGGTATCGAGCAAGACGTAGTCACTGTCTCTGCGTTGAGGTGTAAAACCCGCTCGAAGTATCACATCTTGTAACTCACGTTCCGATGCTTGGAATTTTGTTGTACCTGATGCTGAAACAACATTTTCCTCCATCATTGTTGAACCAACATCATTTGCCCCGCCAAATAATGCGAGTTGAGCAGTCTTGATTCCCATCGTAGGCCAAGAAGACTGAATATTCGGGATACTGTCTAAGAAAAGTCGAGATATGGCGACATGTCGGAGATACTCAGACGAACCTGAACCCAATTCAATCTTGTTTTGACCGCGGTTACGCCTTCCAAAACTATTGACTTCAAGTTGAACTGGCCATGCAATGAAGGAGGTAAATCCAGTCGAGTAGTTCTCGAGAGAACGATCTTGTAATTCACGAATTCTTCGCATGTGTTCGACTCTCTGAGCAAAAGTTTCACCGAAGCCAATGACGTTTGTAGCACTGGTTGTGAGCCCGAGAGACTGCGCCTCTTCCATTACTCGAAGCCAATTAAGCGGTGATCCTTTTTTGGGAGAAACGTCTTTTCGAACATCTTCTACAAGCATTTCAGCTCCACCGCCTGGCAAACCATGCATCCCAACTTCCTTGAGGCGTTTGAGAACTTCAAGAGTGCTTAGTTGGCTTACTTCTGCAATACCCTCAATTTCAATTGGGCTAAAGCAATCGATGTGGATACTTGGGTGCCGAGTGCAAAGTTCTCTGATTAAATCTTCATACCATTCGAAATCCAATTCTGGATTGACGCCACCTTGCATAAGTATTCGAACCCCATCTATTTCCTCGAGTTCACGGATTCGTTGTGAGATTTCATCGGTCGTTTGTGTATACGTTTCTTTGTGCCCTGGTGGTCGATAAAAAGAACAAAACTGACAATTGATGGTGCAAATATTTGTGTAATTGATATTTCGATCAATAAGATATGTTACTCTCTGCGTGCCATGAATAGCATTGCGTCTTTGATGTGCTGCATTCATTAATTGATGCAATGGAGCGTTGTTGTACAACTCTATTGCCTCAAGTTCAGAAAGTCTAAACTCAAGATATCTATCAGCCTGCCAAAATGATTGACGTTCGAGAATAGATGCCCAATCCATTGTGAGACCTCAGAATGCTTTTCCAGTTATTGCTTCAATTTCCTCTATCGTCTTCGGACAAGAGGATGTGAGAACATCTGGTTCGCCTGATGTGACCAAAACGTCATCCTCAATTCGAATTCCAATGTTGGCATACCGTTCAGGACACTCGACATCCGGGCGCCATGCACCAAAGTATAGACCAGGTTCTACAGTTAGACACATTCCTTCTTCAAGAAGTCGTGGCTCGCCATTTGGCTTGTAGATTCCAACATCGTGAACATCAAGACCAATCCAATGGCTCGTATTGTGCATATACCATTTACGAAGGTCACCGTTCTCAGAATCAAGTGCTTGTTCTAGACTTTGGTCAATAATGCCAAGACGAATCAATCCCTCTGCGAGAACCTTACGGGCAGCCTCGTGAGGTGCGGTGTAGGGTTGACCAACTCGACAACAATCGATGGCAGCCATTTGAGCGTCGAGAACAACTTGATAAATTTCTTTTTGAGGGTCGGTAAATTTACCGTTAATTGGCCATGAACGTGTGATATCTGCTGCATAACCTCTGTATTCGGCTCCGGCATCAATCAAAATGACTTCACCGTCTTCACAAACATCGTCATTGACCTTGTAATGAAGAACCGTAGCATTGTCACCACACCCGACAATGGATGGGTAAGCCCAACCTGAAGTCCCCGCATAAACAAAGAAACCTTCAATCGTTGATTGGAATTGATATTCCATTCGACCAGGTTGAGAATGACGCATTGCTGCAATGTGAGCATAACTGCTGACTTCACAAGCGAAACGCATTTGTTCGATTTCTGCATTTGATTTTCTTAAACGAAGTTCGGCGATTCGAGCACTAGGATCTTCAAGAGAAACTGGACCAGTTCCAAAGTGTTGTCTTGCCCTGTCGCGTCTCTCGATAGCAAGACGAATTAAATCATCAACATCACTGCGAACACCTGTTCGCATGAGTATGCGATGAGAATCGTCGACGTATGAAGATAAAATCTGATGCATATCATCTATTGAATGAGCTTCATCGATGGCCCAATCTGCTAAGGCACCTTCAATACCAGGCCGGCGACCTTCCCATATTTCTTTGAGCGTATCTTTCGGCTGGACAAACAGCGTCGAAACCCATGAACCTTCAACGCAACGAAGTGTGAAGACAGCTTCAGGCTCAACCCAGCCAGTAAAATAGAGCATGTCACTCATTGTTCGGTATGGATAGTGAACATCATTAGAATGGGTTGCCTCTTCGGCAGAACACAAAATCAAGAGGTCATTCGGCCGTAGTTGTGCAGTAATTCTGTGCTGACGAGCCTTGAACTCATCGAGAGAAATAGCGACTGGCTGGGGACCAATATGATGCATCGCTGCTTCGTTCATGTTTACGCCAAGTGTTCTACAGTATTCAATAATTGCATTGGAATTATTACAACTTTCGTACGTCACAGTGGCTTGTCATCCGATGTATCATTACTCGAGACCCACTTTGGAACAATTGTTTTCCGTGACTTTCTTCGAGAAGAAAATGCCAACAAGGCAAACGCAAGAATGAGAAGAATTAATCCAAAACCGGTTAGGAAGAGAGTCTCTGAACTGATCGCAGATGATTCACCTATTGAATTAATTTTTACTTGGAACGAAAGTTCACTTGTAGCACCATTATCATCTTCAACAACAAGAACGATATCATATTCACCTGGCCTCGAAAAGTCACTCGAATCGAGCATTGTTTTTCCAGTTACAAGTGTATTACCATTCACATACCAAGTGTGAAGCAAATCACCTGCATCATTAGCTGTGTCTCTGCTTTTACTGCTGTTAAGGGTCCAGTTTTCACCAATTGAAAGTGAGATGGTTGAACCGTTCGTGACCACAAAGGAATCAGACTCAATCACTGCGCTTGGTGGCAGATTCATCACTGCAAAGTCTACTGAGGAATGTGATAACCATCCGGCTGTATCACGCACCAAGAGTTCAACAGACCACATGCCTGATATTTCGGGCTCTAAAGTTATCAAAGATTCAGAAAACTGTTCATCTTCAGAAAGTGCTCGACGTGATTCATCGGGAAGAACAAGCGTCCATGTGAGGATGTTATGACCGCCATCATATCCATCATCAACCGATGCGGAAAACGAGATTGGAGTACTTTCAAAGACAACAAATTGCGGTTGAGGATTTGAACTATCAACATCATCCACGTCACATGATAATGTAACTGACGGGAGGTTTTGATCAATCAATACCATGAAGTGTTCAATATTCGAAGTTCTTAACAGAGCGTCAGATATGGAGATGTTAAACAGCCAAAACCCATCGGCTAAATCTGCGCTATACCGGTCTATTTCCAAAATGATGTTCTCTTCGTTTAAACTGGTGTTAAAATTAGAAAAATCAACCATTTCAGTGAGGCAAAAACCATTCGGTGCGGGACAAATTCCCAGTTTGACAAATGATTCTTGATTGACATTTGGTGGCATCACAACAGGAACCTCAATGCTCAAGTTCGATTGAGAAAGATGGAAAAGGGGTTTTTCATGTAAAATGCCATTCAAAGATGGAAAAAAGGGAAGAATATGTGGTTGATGATTGAGTTGGCCCAAGTAAACGATTCGAGATATGACTGGTGAATGGTTCAAACTTGAACTAAAAATGTGAATGATGCATGTGCAATCATATGCGGATACATTGAGCTCAATTTCCCATTCCCATAGGCTGTCTGCAACGGCCGCAACGCTGGTAAATTTATCAGATTCTAATGCCGGAGTGTCCCTTTCCAGTGAAAAAAGCGCCCAATTGAAGTCGGTAAGCGATGCGGTTGAAGTGCCATTAAAATACAGCATGTCGTCGAATGTCAGACCATCTTCTTGAGAAATGGTTAATCCATGCGGCTGAGAATTTGGATGTTCAGCAGTAGCGAATGGCGTAGCCAAAATAGGAAAAAGGATGCAACAAACCACCAATGTGATGCAACACTTCCTACCTCCCATGGAAGAGACTCTGCAACCACCAAACATCAATGTTCGGCCAATATGTGCCGTACTGAATCACTATTGAGCGAACGGATCACACAATTCACCTTGTCCGGGGAAACTGGTTGGATTTCTTGGATTGGTATCCCACTTGAATTCACAGAAGTTTACGTGGCCATCACCATCAGTGTCAATCATGCGGTCTGCAGGGTCGTCTGGGTCAAATTGGAAGTGATACTCCCACCCTGTAGCCATTCCATCATCGTCATGGTCTTGGTAATAGACTTCAGGACCATCGTTCCAGCCATCACCATCTGTGTCGTTCGTAATCGGGTTCGTTCCGTTTTCTTTCTCCTCGAAATTGGTGTAATTTTCGAGATTGTCATAGAATTTCTTACCATCGGGTGTATCGGGGTCAATATTACAATCGGAATTGGTAGTGTCGTTATATCCTGAGCAATACTTCTTGATAAGTCCAGTTCTGTTCAAGCCATCTCTATCGGGGTCTTCTTCCCCATCCATGATGCCATCAAGGTCACTGTCTGGCATTGATGGGTCCATCACGCCGCGAGCACCGTAAGCATCGATTGTGCCGTTATCTACAAGTCCACTTTCAAGTGCTAGTCCGGAGTAGTAAACTTCCCACCCATCAGGTAGATTATCACCATCTGTATCATCATCAACTGGATTCGTGTTCCACTTATCCGGGGCCTCTGCACCGTTTGCGAGAGAATCGTTGTCGATATCGAAAGTGTCGTCTTTAAGTGAGTCAAGTGAAGGATCTAATGCCCATCTGCCGTTACAATTACAGAAGTCATTCAACGGGATAACAAAACCAGTAAGATTCATTTCAGAAACACTGAACTTCTTCTCATTGACGAAACCACCAAGGTTGTTTTGCCAAACATAGCCACCTGCTTCCATAGTGCAATCGTTGTTTTGAGATGGGACACATCCAGGACGTTGCCATGATGAAGTTGCTACCCAAAGACTGTGCGAATTCGTATTGTCTTCAGCAGATTTTACCTGCATTTCCCAACCGTCAAGCATCCCATCAGAGTCCGTATCATTCAGTAGAGGATTCGTAGGGTTTTGGAATGGTCGAGGAACGAAGAGAACTTCATTTCCGTCGACTAAACTATCGTTGTCCGTGTCTGAATTGTTCGCATGCGTGAGGAAATTATCCTTTCCTGCAATGACTTCCTCACCGTCTTCCAGTCCATCGTTATCAGTATCAAACATACACGGACTGGTGAAGTAAGCTACTCCTTCCCAAGAGTATCCTGTCAGAGCCTCAATTTGGTCAAGTTCACCGTCTCCATCGGTGTCGGGGTTGGATGCATTTGAGCCGCTCGCACAGGTATTGGCAAATTCATCAAAGTCAGATAATCCGTCCTCATCAGTGTCGAACAATCCAGGATCTGAAGTGACCCAGGTTTTGATTACACCGTTGTTTACTACTAAAATTTCCCAACCCATTACTTCAATTCCGTCCAAAAGACCATCGCCATCGGTATCAGGGTTAAGTGGGTCAGTAGAACGTCCATCAATGATGCCGTCACCGTCACGATCGCGAGCGTTGTATTCCATCAAATTGGTAAACTGTTCTTCAGGTTCAACAACTTCCATCCATTGGAACAATCTTGATTCAACAGCTTGTCCGACAGCGACATTGATTTGGTAGACATAGCCGGAAACGGGAGCAAGCATTGCGATAGTTTGCTTTTGACCACCTGCAAGGGTGATTTGACCTCGAGCAACAGTAGCATTTGCTTCTACCCATTGGTCTTTGAGGACATCAATTCCGATGACGATTGTAGTGGAGTCAAGTGTGCTGTAAAACACGCCACCGTCGCCATCAACATCCCATCCATCATGGTCAGGATCGAGATTTCCATTTGCACCATCTCGAGGGTGAAGTCCGTTCGTTGATTCCCAGCCATCTGGCATTCCATCGATGTCGGTGTCAAGGCGCCATGGTGATGTGAAATTCGTTGGACCAAAGATGTTAGCGACTTGGTATTCTTCGAAATTATTGAGACCATCTTCGTCCCAGTCTCCATACCCGTCAGAAGCATTCGCAGGATTCAAAACCATAGAGGCATCATTTTGTGGATGGTCATTGACATTGGAATAACAAAATTCGAAACCATCCGGCATGCCGTCACCATCGGTGTCCCAGTCAGAGGGACCATTGAGAAAGCCGTCGTTATCCATGTCCATCAAGAACCATGAATTATCGACACCTGCAAATGGTGATTCACGGACAATTGGGTCGAGGAGTGGGACATTACAGTTTTCTCCAACACCTGTGAAGAGGGTTGCAGTCAAATTACCAATTTCGATGATGTCATCAAGCAAATCCATATCGGAATCACGTGCATCAGGGTTTGTGCCGTATGTTTCTTCAAGGAAATTCGGAAGACCATCTTCATCAGTATCAAGAACCATATCGCAAGAGTAAGAGCCCAAAGCATTTGCAAGTTCATCCCAAGAAGGCAATGCGTCATCAGAATCGTAAAATGTCGTCAAAGTGTCAACCATCGCTTGGTCAAGTAAGAGGCAGTCCCAATTACCATTGAGTGGATTGAACAAGGTGACCTCACCACCAGGGGTTTGAACAGTCTGAGTGTACATTGATTCCCAGCGGTCGTTGAGACCGTCGTTATCACTGTCTGAGCGTTGAGGATCGGTTCCCAACTCTTGCTCTTGCTGATTTGTCAGTCCATCGTTGTCCGGGTCACCGTTCGGGCCTTGTTCAGGGTCTGGCCAAGAGTCTGTTTCATTTTCAATACTGGCATCGTCGGTTTCCTCGGCCTGTGAAGGGTCATTGAGGAGATCTTCTGATTCGCCATTGTCGAGGGGGTTGAGCCCGTGGTCGACTTCCCACCCGTCACTCATTCCGTCAAAGTCAGTATCGGCCAACTCAGGGTCAGTGCCGTATTGAGTCGATTCAAGTAAATCAGAAAGTCCGTCACCATCGGTATCGGTTGCAGAACTGATAGAAGTTCCAGAACCGATTAAATCCTCTTCAGCAGCACTTTCGAAACCACCTACAGATTCGCTGGTTTGAAAATATCCAGAAAATCCTACGAAAAGGGAGCCAAAAATCAACGTTGAGATGATTGCAGCATAGGCCATTTGGTTGTGACTGAGAGACATTTTGGACACCATGCACATCTGTGCAAAAATACCCACTTCGTGTTTCGGTTATAGACCTTAACTATCGATGTGTTACAGCGTATGTCGCAGTTGAAGAGTTGGAAAAGGGTAATTATCAATCTGTGTACGCTAAAAAAGACGTTATTTGAAACGACCAATTACCGTTTTTTATCACCATTTTTACTTTCGCTTTTCTGCCAATTCCTCGCTGCCAAAATGCTACTAAAAATCCGATTGTTATTGGTATCAATGGTGATGGATGCAGTTCAAATTCGACCCCGCCCTGGTCGTCAAGGGCATGGATACTCTCAAATGATCCAAAACCCAGTGGTTTCAAATATGCTTCAACCAGTTGAGACCAGCTGTTCAAATCTTGAATGTAGATTGGTCGTTCGCTTTGTGAAACAACGTCATTCATCGCAAGAGATGCTAGAATAAGAGAAACAACCTGAGAGGAATTGAACTGTTCTGAAAATTCCCATTGTTGGAGTAATTCAGGTGGCAATTGAAGTCCTTGCATATTCACAGACTCAAATAATCTACTCAAAACACCGACGGGGAGAAAAAAGCACTGCTCACCTGAATGCGACCATCCATGCTCACTGGCTCGTAAGTCAAGTGAAAGTGAATGCCCATGTTTGAAGGACTGGTTTGCTGTATCCGAATCCCAATCAAATACCGGTGGCTGAGGAGCTGGTGATATTGAGCGAATGTCTGGATCTGTATCCAGTTGAATCTGGACGTTCGAGATTTGCCGCCACTGAACTTTAAGACGTTGTGATTTGATAATTTCGAGATTCGCAAGAGCAAAACCGCTGCATAAAGGTGCTAATACATGTGAAAAGACTGTTTGATTTGAATGGAAAAATTGACCCCACCCCATTTGTTTCCACCGCTGATCTAAAATTGACTTTACTCTTTTTTTCTTCAACAGCCATCCGATATCCAAAAGCGCTGATTTATTCAAGAAATACTCTTCATGGTCTGTGGCAGCGTTCATTAATTTTCTTCCAAGTGGTATCCCTGAATGCGATTCAAAAGCCAACCACCACCGATGAAAATCCGTGACCCTCCATACTGAGTAAAAGTGGCCCAATGAATCACGTATTGATCCATCACTCATACAGGTGAACTCTTGCTCGAGAGATGCTAAAATATCTTTTGAACTGTTTGATTCATCTTCGCTTGACATTTTCCGGCCTCAAAAAGGGTAACCAGTAATATTTTCATCATTGAAGCAATATCGAATGGTTTGGAAATTAGATTTGAGTTGAGCGACGTCCTTCTTAACCACTTTTGGATCTTCCAAATTCAAAAGAACTCGGGCGTAAAGTTTGGCAACTTCTTGCATCTCAAGAGTCCCCATTCCCACACGGGTTAGTTCTTGCACACCAAGTCGAAGACCCGACGGAGTCATAGCTTTCGTATCACCTGGAAGCATGTTCATATTCGTGATGATTCCGGCCTCTTCAAGTAACAAAGCCGCTTTGGCACCAGCACCAGAATCAGTTCCACCGTGTCGGGTTAGTACCTGATGGGATGCTGTATAATTTCGAGATTCAGCAAGAACATCAAATCCTTCAGCTGCCATAGCAGAACCAAATGCTTGAGCATTGCCAACAATGTCATGCGCATAGGAAGAACCGTATTCTTCAAATTCTGCCAAAGCAACTACCTTCCCAGCCACGTGGTGAAGGTGGTAGGACGAGCATACTCCAGGGAAAATTGCGGTATTCAGTTTACGTTGAAATGAGGGGTCTTCACTCGATGAGAGAAGGAAACCACCTTGAGGGCCGGGGAAGGTTTTGTGAGATGAACCTGTCATGACATCTGCGCCTTCACGCAATGGATCTTGGAAACATCCACCAGCGATTAATCCCAATACATGTGCACCATCGTACATGACAGATGCACCAACTTCGTGTGCAGCATCTGCAATCTCACGAAGCGGTGTAGGGAAAAGGAAAACCGACTGGCCTACCAGTGCGACCTTCGGTTCAAGTTCTCGTATCAGCGCACACGCACCATCAACATCTGGTTCCATTCGTTCTTCATCCCAAGGGTATGTGGACAAATCGAGGTCACGTAGACCGACTGCACCCATGCGAGCATGTGAGATGTGACCTCCGTCCGCAGTTGATACCGCAGTTATGTTGTCGCCTGGTTTGGCCAATGCCTTCAAAGCTGCAATGTTTGAAACGGTTCCTGATATCGATTGAATGTTTGCGAATGGCGCGTTAAATACCTTTTGCGCCAATTCAATTCCGAGACTTTCAATTGTGTCAAAATCCTCACACCCTTGATAATATCGCTTCCCAGGTAAGCCTTCAGCATACCTACCATGTAGGTCACTTGTTACAATTTTTTGCACCATCGGTGATACAATGTTTTCTGAAGCAATCATGCCAAGTCCATTTCGATACAAATCACCACTTGCCGCAGTTGCGTCAATTACCGCTTGAGCTTTTGTAAATGTTGATTTGCTCGGAGACCAAGTCCCTCGTTCGCGCTGCATGAACTGTGTTTGTGAAGTCGGTCTTTGAAGTAATTGATAGGAAACAATGGTCAGTTAAAGGAAAGAAAATCATCATCTTCATCATTACTTGCTTCGCGAAGAGTCGATGGGCGGACGTTCGGACCAGGCCTTTTACTGCCCACTCTCATCGAATAATTTGAGACCTGTTGACGATTTGCTCGCTCGGAAATCCGAGTGTTTGTGGGAATCCCTCGGCTGTCCAAATTAATTTCGGATACCGGCCGGTTCCTCGATTGAGTGAAACCTGTGCGTGCTGATTTTTTACCGGTTTTCTTTTGAATGTACTGTGGACGGCCACGATAAGCAACTGCACCAATGAGGCGTTCAAGAGCCGGTACGTCAGCACCGTCTTCTTTTGGACGTTTCAGCCACCAACCTTCTCCGAGAGGCTGAAGCCGAGGTGGTCGTGACTTAGACATCGCCTTAGACTGGCGTTTCAATCGGGCTTTGACGGATTTTTCTGAATCACGAGGGAGACGTTCAGTCATCCAACCAGGCAACCCAACATCGAGTACAACTCCGTTGACGGTAACCAACATTCCAGAGAGCAGTAAATGGGTGCCTACAGGGATATTTGCTTTTTCAGGTTGGACTTTGAATCGTTTCATTCTCTTTGAATATGCAACCAATGCCTTTTGATCTCTATGCCGAATTACACGTTGCTGCTGACGCTTGAAACGTTTGCCACCAAACTGCATCATGAACAGGGTGGCAATGACTAAGATGCCTTGACCTTGTCCAACCTCCTGAGAGACATAGATTCCAAGAACAATCCAGGTTGGAATCAGCACAAGAAGATGGAAAATTGTATTCAGTATGCTTGCGCGATAAATTGGAGGCATACCTCTACGGGTGGCTTCGTGCGATACAACGAGAATGTTCGCGTTTATTGCTTCATCAAGACCTCCCTTCACCATTAATCCTGCAACAGCATTGACTGGAGCCGAATTAATCCACTTACGCATTTTCTTACCTTCACCAACTGCGAGGGCCACTTCCATCTCTTCTTCATCCACCACTTGCCCCAAAATACTGCTGAGTGCTAAGACTCGCGGGTCTTGAGGGTCGCTCTCTTTGAGTTCGGTCAAAATTGAACGAGCGCTGTGCCAGTCTCCTTTGTCGATAAGACAGAGTGATGCAGCAATTCGTGGACGAACCCCGGTTGGTTCATCTCGAATCAACTGCAAAGAAAGTTCGAGGGCTTCGTCATGTTTTCGTTGAGCTCTCATAAGTGAAATCATCGAAAGCTGAGCAACTCTTGTCAAGCGGTCATTATGTATCGAATCATCATTCGGAGAAGGTTGCCATCCCCGTAACATTCGCATTAAACCTTGAAGGTGGTCGATACATGAATTATTTTCCCAGTCCCAAAAGTCATCGTCAGTGACCATACCCTGCCAAGGGTCAAGCCATTCACAAACGAATGCTAACAATTCAGGTTCGTCATAACCCTCTGGTTGTTGCAATCCATGCAGCGCTTCGCGTGCCGCATCTAATCTTCGAGAAGACATGTATCCGACCGCTACCACCATTCGAGCTACATCATCTTCCCCACCTGCCTGAGCCAGAACTTTACGCGCTTCTTCGATCGCTTTAGGCCAAAGACCTCGTAGGGCGAGTTCCCACATGTGAGCACGTGCTTTTTCATGGCGAACAAGTGCTGGATCACCTTCGATAGAACGGCGTTGAAACTGGATAAGTCCGTCAAGGTCTTCACGTATAGCAGCCTCATCCACTAACTCTCGCATCCAATCACCACCTGCGAACTTGACAGCACCTTCTCGACGTTCATCAGGATTCAAATCAAATCGCAGTTTGAGTAACGGTGAATATCGGATGATGGAGAGTAGCCATGTGAACAAAAATACAGCCTGACCGAATGCGATAAACATCCATGTTGTCAACAAACGATTTCCTTCATTAAATCCATTTCGCTCAAGTACATCTGTAAAAGGCATCAAATCGCCAAATTCTTTGTAACAAACCAGAACTAGGAGGAGGACGGTATACCCCGAAAATCCTGCAAAGGCAAAGGTAAGCTGTCGTGTCTGCGCCTTGGTTTCAGTTCGTATCTCTCGAGGTGAATCAAGTGTTACACCAAAGAGACCACCAAATGTTTGTCCGCCAAGAATGAGGTTTCGAGTTAATTCAAATATGAAAGCGAGACCGACAATTGCGATGTTCAGGGAAAGATAGAGCGACAAGAATTGAGGGAGGGCCTTGATGAATTGCCAATGGAAGAGTAGTTCTGATATTAGGTCAATTCTTTCGTAAATTGAATGCCCAATAATTCCACCGAAATTAAGGACTTCTTCGGCATTCTCCGGCTTATTGAATAAGACATAAAATACTGTGACAATTCCGTTCAATGCAGTTATTGGCATTGTGATTAAGAATAAAACCAGAAGGAGAGAAAACAATCGATTAAAGAATCGTGGTTTATTTGGATCAATCGGGTTTGGTTTACCGTTCGAAGTTCGCCACTTGTTAATGATAAGCATGTTCCAAGAAGCACCCATGATTCGCCCATAAGCCATGATTGTGGGTGACATGAATGTCAGCATACCGGCTGAGAGCCATACCGGAGAAAGCGTATTCTGCGGACTGCTTTGAACACCGTATAACAAGGTGGCAATTGTTGCACCAATGAGCAAAGAGATGGTAATAATTCTTCGAACAAGATTAGTTATTCTGTTGAGTCTTGATTTTTCAGCACCCCTGCTAAGAAGCTGAGCATTCAAAGTTTCCCACGGAGACATAATAACAGGTATTGCAATAAGAATTCCTGCCGCAATTAAACTTGCTTCAAAGTAGACTTTAGGGGCAAATAACAACTCCATGATAAGAATAAGAATTCCAGTCATCCCCATCATGTAAAGGCCAATTCCATATCCAACAGTTCCTTGTTTGAGAAGGATACGAGCATCTGCAACACTACCTGTGATTTTGTGGACTTCGTAGAGATCATCATCAATCTCAAAAGCAACCTGTAGATTCGCTAACTGATTTGGAATGAATATTTTCCATACTGGAATCGCAATGGCGAAGGCAATCAATATCGGAAGGAAAGAATCAAATGTAAATTGATCCAACTGTTCAATTTGGTTCGCCGAAGCAGGTTGGACTAAAAAAAACGCCATCAAAGATGACCAAATTAACACACGGAACCGAAGACCCGTCTTGCCCATGAATTACTCGGTATCACACTAAGACATCAAGGCATCGCCGAAAAAAACTCATTCATTATCACGATGACGAAGCAAAAATGCCTCTATACGGTCGAATGCATTATTCAATACGTCGATATTTGGGAGATAAACGATTCGAAAGTGCCCTTTACCCAAACTTGGGGAGAAACCACTGCCGTGAACGACTAAAACATGTTCCTCATGCAGTAAATCAAGTACAAATTGCTTATCGTTCTCGGCCCATTTTGGGTCCGTTAGTCGAACAAACATGTAGAATGCACCACCAGATGATTGTACTTCAAGACCATCGATTTCAGAAATTCTCTTGATGCATACATCTCTTTGAGCGAGAACCTTATCTGAATACCCACGCATCCAAGAACGGTCTGATTCAAGACCAGCCAAATAACCAATTTGGGCTGGTGTCGAGGCGCACAAACGTGAGCGAAGCATTCTTTCAATCCCATCTCGAACATGCAATAATCTCTGATTCGGATCGTGTATAGCCATGTATCCAATTCTCCATCCAGGAGCGTAGTAAACTTTTGACACGCCATTCAATGAAAAAACTGGAACGTTTTTAGAGAGACTTGCAACACTTTTTTGGGTTCCAGTAAAATCAAGGCCATCGTAGATTTCATCTGCCACAATCATGCAATTTGGCCACTTTCGAGCAATGCTTAGAAGTTTGATAATCTCATCTTCACCTGCAACACTTCCACAGGGATTGTTAGGATTAATTAGCACCAAAAGGCGGACTGACGAATCCATTTTTGATTCAATATCTTCCAAGTCAAGTTTCCAACCGTCATCAGGCTGTAATTTGTATTCCACTGTTTGGGCACCATACATTTGTGGATAAGCCATGTAGGGTGGATAGTGTGGACCCGGAGCCAGTACTGTATCGCCTTCAGAGAGAACCGCAGCAAATAGAATCTGCAATGCCTCTGTAACTCCATGGCATACGTAAATGTCTGAACTTTGTGCGTTCCAACCCTTACGACGCTCGTCCTTAGCGATCGCTTCACGAAGTTCAGGCAATCCATATGATGGAGAATAACCGTTACGACCATCCTGAAGGGCTTTGACATATGCATCAACCATGTGTGTTGGAGTCGGCAATCCTGGATAGGCAATAGGGTCTCCAATATTGAGTTTGAGAATTTTATGGCCCTGTTGCTCAAGTGCAGTTGCAGGCACGACTACATCTCGGATTGCATACTCGATGCTTGACGCTCTGGCAGCAACTGGAATCTGTTCTTCGGTCATTTTAACACGCTCGCTAATTAACAATATATTTGATTTTACATTCACAAGTCACTTCGAGACAAACCGCCCATCGCTAGAACAGTGTCAAAATGTTGTTCTTCAACGGGTTGCACTGAAAGTCGTTGCCCTTTTCGAACCAAAAGCATGTCTTCACATGCGGGGTTGTTGCGTACATCTTCCAATGGAACAATGCTTGTAAAGGCTTTAACCGCTTCAATATCGACCATCATCCAACGTGGATTCTCAGCAGTCGCTTTGGGGTCGAAATATTTTGAATTCGAATCTTGTGCAGTGTGGTCAGGGTAGCCCTCTTTACAAATACGTGCAACACCTACTACATGAGGGGGTTTGAAGTTCGAGTGGTAAAATAAAACCAAATCGCCCATCTTCATATCATCACGCATCATGTTTCTAGCCTGATAATTGCGGACACCATCCCAGTGAGTTGAGCCATCTGCTACAAGCTGCTCGAACGGATAGACATGCGGCTCTGATTTCATCAGCCAATAGTTGACCATGTTTCACCCAAAGCAAGGGGCTTTTTTGTATTGTTGCTTACCAAGCATCAACAACATCATCGAGTAGGGCAGCATCCAAAACATCGACATCGAGTTTCTTTTTCTCTCCAAGTCCAAGCCTGCGTGCCATTGCGGAACGTCCACCAACCGCTCCTAATCCTGCCTTTTCCATCGTGACGAAAATTGCTGGTAACAAGATGAGTGCACTTGCTGCTGCAACCCAAAGCAGGATCAGAATGACGGTGATGAACGGCGAAATGGCAACGATAGGTATTTGGTAAGCAGTGAACATACCTAAACTGGTAACTACAGCGGCTTCAAACAGCGACATGCCCGTGCCAATTGCAGCCGTGCGTATCGCGTCAAGACCTCCGCCCAATTCGCGTATACGGTTGGATATGTGGATGGAAAAGTCTACACCAACTCCCACCAAGATAGAACCAATCATCACCGTTACAAGGGACAAATCGACATCCATCCGCCACATCA
>CABYOM010000015.1 GCA_902520595.1 uncultured Candidatus Poseidoniales archaeon
CTATGGAAATACATAGGCGGTGTTGCAGGCGGATTGATGCCTGTTCCAATGCTCAATATTTTGAACGGTGGCGCTCATGCGGTAAGCAATGTTGATGTTCAAGAGTTTATGGTCATGCCCCATGGTTTTGACACCTTTGAAGAGGGCTTGCGGGCCGGTGTAGAGACATATCATGCACTGAAAAGTGAGCTTAAAGCCGATGGGTTACTCGGTGGAGTTGGTGATGAAGGAGGATTCGCTCCAAATCTGCCGGCGAATGAAGACGGCCTCAAGTATATGGTTCGTGCAATCGAGGCCGCAGGTTACTCCGTTGAAGAAATGGGAATTGCTATGGATGTCGCAGCCACAGAATTTCACAAAGAAGATGGCTACCACATGGATGGTAAAACCTTGACCAGTGAGCAATTAGCCGATGTATACTCAGCTTGGCTTGATGAATACCCTATTCTCTCTATTGAGGACGGATTTGGAGAAGATGATTGGCGTGGCTGGACCGATTTCACCAAACGCGAAGGCCACAGAGTTCAATCAGTTGGTGATGATCTGTTCGTCACGCAGTCCGAACGCCTCGCTCAAGGTATCGAATTAGGGGCAGCGAATGCAATGCTCGTTAAGCTCAATCAAGTCGGTACTGTTACTGAAACACTCGAAGCAATGGACTTGGCGGCTTCAAACGGATTCAACAATGTCATCTCACACCGCAGTGGTGAAACTGAAGACGTAACCATTGCTGACCTTGCGGTCGGTACTCGTGCTGGACAAATCAAGACTGGAGCACCCGCTCGAAGCGACAGAGTTGCCAAATACAATCAACTCCTCAGAATCTCTGCGGATGTTGAAGAATATCGCTCGCCGTTCTAACACGGTATCATAACAGTTGTTTAAGTAGGGGTAGTGAAGCGTTGTAAGATATGAAGAGAAGTATAACGACGATTATTCTAGCAAGCCTATTGATTTCAACACTGCCGCTAAATGTTACAGCAGATGCAACTGAAGATATTCCAACAAATGCAGCCGCTACCGGAATCCATGATTCCTTAGTGGCCGCATTGACCCATGCAGATTTGGTAACAACTCTCCAAGGCGACGGTCCGTTCACGGTTTTCGCACCTACCGATCAAGCATTCATCGATGCTGGAATCGATTTGTCAACATTCGACACAGATGCGGAGAACGCTACACTTGTCGACATCCTCACCTACCACGTAGTTGCAGGAAAAGTGATGTCTACAGACCTGTCTGACAGCACGGCTGCAGACGCGCTCAACGGAGACAAGTTGTCTTTCTCCGTCAGCACCAGCGAAGTAAAGGTTAACGGCGCAGTCGTTACCGGTGCTGATGTTGAAACTTCAAACGGTGTCATTCACGTCATCGATAAAGTCCTGATGCCTCCGGTTGATGTCTTTGTGAGCGACGGTTCAATGTCATCTCCATTCTATCAGTTTTACACCGATTCTGCTGGCTATTACCCGATGAACGAAATTGATGTTACACAAAGTTACAAATTCCAAAGACTCAACAATCCTTCAACCCACCCGTTCTACATCGGTGACAATGGCTACGAAGCCGACTCGAGTGCAGAGGTCTTCATCGTTGGAGACGGCTCCAGCACGACCGGTATCTCAAATGATGAATCCTTTACCGTGTTCTTCAAGGACGGATTCACCGTCGAAGACACGCTCAGTTATTTCTGCACCGTTCACTCAAGCATGTCCGCAGAATTCACCCTCACCCAACCCGTTACACTCGGCGACATTCCAACCATCGCAACCGGCACTGGAGTCCACGACTCACTCGTCGCAGCACTCTCGAAGGCTGACCTTGTGACAACACTGCAAGGCGACGGTCCATTCACCGTGTTTGCTCCAACAGATCAAGCATTCACTGACGCCGGAATTGACCTCTCAACCTTCGTTACCGATGAAGAGATTGCAGCGCTCGCTGACATCCTCACCTACCACGTTGTCTCCGGTAGTGTTCTTTCGACTGCGTTAACAGACGGTATGACCGCAACTGCGCTCAACGGTGACGATGTGACATTCACAGTCAACGAAGCTGGAGTTATGGTTAACGATGCCAATGTAGTGACTGCGGATGTTCCAGCCTCCAATGGCGTAGTTCACGTTATTGACAAGGTCTTGATGCCACCAGCAGACTTGGCAGACATTCCAACTGTTGCAACCAGCACAGGGATTCACGCATCCTTAGTAGCCGCACTAACTCAAGCTAACCTCGTAGCCACTCTACAAGGCGACGGGCCATTCACCGTGTTTGCTCCAACAGACCAGGCATTTACTGATGCAGGTATCGATCTCGCAAGTTTTGATACCGATGCTGAAAACGCAACGCTTGTAGACATCCTCACTTACCACGTCGTTTCTGGTAGTGTTCTTTCGACTGCGTTAACAGACGGTATGACCGCAACTGCGCTCAACGGTGACGATGTGACATTCACAGTCAACGAAGCTGGAGTTATGGTTAACGATGCCAATGTAGTGACTGCGGATGTTCCAGCCTCCAATGGCGTAGTTCACGTTATTGACAAGGTCTTGATGCCACCAGCAGATCTGGTAGATATTCCAACCATTGCAACCGGCACCGGTGTCCACGATTCGCTCGTTGCAGCATTGACACAAGCCAACCTTGTCGCTACGCTACAAGGCGATGGTCCATTTACCGTGTTTGCACCAACAGATGAAGCCTTTACAGCAGCAGGCATCGACCTTTCTACCTTTGAAACGGACGAAGAGATAGCAGCACTTGCTGATATCCTCACATACCACGTTGTATCTGGAAGCGTTCTTTCTTCTGCATTGACTGACGGCATGACCGCAACTGCACTTAACGGTGATAATGTAACATTCACCGTTAATGACGCAGGTGTCATGGTTAATGACGCAAATGTGGTGACTGCAGATGTGATTGCCTCGAATGGCGTTGTTCACGTTATCGACAAGGTCTTGATGCCACCAGCGGATGAAGTTGTTGAACCTGTGGAACCTGTTCTCGCAACGTGTGATGCAGTCGTTCGGATTGCACCAAGTGGATTGAAATTCAGTCCGGCTGAAATAACAATCTCAGTCGGTCAAACAGTTTGCTGGCAATGGGAGAATGAATCTATGGCTCACAATGTTCGTGAAGTTGATGGAGACCAATCAACCACATACACAGCCAATGGTGTAACCTCAGGGGCCGCCATGACCACTGTTGATTTCCGATATACATTTGATGTTGACAGCACGACTTTCTACTACGCATGCGAACCTCATCTTGCTGCAGGAATGTATGGAAAGGTCATTGTTGGAGACGGTGGAGTTGTTGCTACACCTCCAGCAGTTGACAACAGCATGGATTCTGATGAAGAATCAGTTCCTGGTTTCTTGGTGGCCATGACAACTATTGCTCTCGCAGGAGCAGTCATCGTCTCGTCACGTCGAACAGAGTAATTCTCTCATCGAACTTGATGCTTGCAGCATCTTTGATGGTATTTCCATTCAAAGTTGCGACATATCAAAGAACAAGAGTAGAGTACAGAACATGAACATCATGGATGACTCTCAACCTAAACGACGCGATCTTGACCACTTGATGGAACAAAACTCGACAGAGTTGGACTTCCTCTCTGCCTATGGTGGTTCTTCCTCTGAGGGAGACGGTGCAGCAATATTTGCCGCATTGCGCCGTTTCCTCAAGGCTGGCGGAGTACAAGTCAGACTCGGTAAGGAAGAAACCGCATTGAACTTTGATTTCGGAAAGGCTTCTATCGAGGAAAACGGTTGTCTTATCTCATTCAAAGGCAAAAACCTGCCTTTGGTGACAAGCGATGTGCAACAAGCAGGATTTGTTCAGGGAACCTTGACGAAAAATCGGACTTCATGCAAGGTGACGATGGTCGATTGGGGTCTTGAGCAGAGGCGCTTTATTGAACGTCTTGTTGAATATCTCAATCACGACGAATGAGCGCTGCTGCCATCAATACACTCGAACTTGCTAACAGCATCCCAAATCCTGGGATTGATTCGCTCTCAGAGCCCGTATCACATTCCCCGTCTTTGTAATCTATACCGCCCCATCCGGAATCTTGTTGGTAATAGCATGATGACCAAGTCTTGTACCAATCTCCGTTCGGATAAAGAGTATAATTATCATCACTGTAAATCGCCTTGACTCTCCAGTTCACATAGGTGTGGTCTGATGGGGGAGTAAGGAATACAGATTGTGTTTTTTCGTCTACTGTTGCTTCCATTAAGACGGGAGGATCGCACACACCGTTGTTGGTACATACCTGTGTTGTGATTTCGAACGTTGTGCCGTTTTCATAGGCGTCATCGTCCATAACCAAGGCGAGTTCCCAACTTTCACCATCGATGGACGGCGTTGTTCGAGTAGCTATTGTAAACGGGACCTCTTCATCAGAGGGAGATACATCTTCTCCAGCAGCGACTTCACTGGCCGTTGCAGCCATTGGCATCAGCATGAGAACAGTGAAGAGGCAAAAGATAACATTACGCAGATTCATACCGTTGCTAATGTGTGGTCGTATTTATGTGTAAGGTGTAGATATTTAATTCACAATTCCATATCCCAGAGTTCATCTCCAACCCAGTGCATGGTCTTGATTCCCTTCCCTTTGGTCATATTTGTCAAATCTTCAGCGTTCATTGTCGCCCAACCTATGGCAAGAGGTCGCTTGTGGGTCATGTCACGGATCCATACAAGATCGCCGACCTCAATACTCGAATCTGCACCATGAACGCCAGCGACCATACAGTCCGCTCCCTTCATCAAAAATGGAATAGCGCCATGATCAACTTCGACCCATTTTGCAGCATCATCGTGTTCAAGGAAACCACGGAGCGTTAGAAACACAAAGCGTACTCGTTCCTCATTTTCAACTTCAATTGCTTTAGCGACTTTATCGACCAGCACCATGGTCCACGGCCCGTATTCAGCCATCTCAAGAAATGCTCCATCCACTTCAAGGTCAATGCTCAATGCCTGCTCCAGGTTGTTGAGGAGAGGAGCGATCTTTTTGCGGCGAACCGGACGTCGTTTTTTCATGTTCCAATCGCGGCTCATACTCCGACCAAGCGCCTTCACTTTTTGACGCTTGGCTTGACCCTTTTCTTGATGAAGGAGAAACGCTTGGAATGACCATGGCCCTGTGGTGCACGATTCGAACATTTGCCCAACATGCAACTGAACTTGGTAATGAACAACCCGCTACTCCAGTATTTTTTGTCAAACCAAATAACTGCCTCCAAAGAAACGGACAAATCTCGGTCTCAGGCCACCCCGGTGAAGTTCATCACGAGGTTGAATGCGTCGTTCGATTGGACCAACATGCTCAACCAGAAGCAATAGCAGTGGGTCTTGACTTAACTGACCGCTTAACTCAAGGCGAATTAAGAAGCGAGCAATTGCCTTGGACGAAAGGTAAATGCTTCAAAGGCAGCGCATATGTGGGAGGTTTTGTACAATGGGCTGATTCGTTTGAATCACTTGTCGATGAACAAACCAGTCTGTCGCTTCATCTCTGGGTCAATGATGTCTTGGTGCAGTCTGCTCCACTAAGCGAGATGACAATCACGCCTGCTGCTCAAAGAAGTGAATTACTAACATGGGCACCGGTTCATGCTGGTGATTATTTGTTCACAGGTACTCCATCTGGCGTTGGACAATTGCATCCTAAAGACCGAGTTTACGCAACCCTTGAATCGCATGATGGCACTGTCTTGTCGTTTATTGATACGCAATGCGATTAGGGTTGCTTTCTTATATGCCCTGTTGGTGGATTGGCTCTGCAAGGTGGCATCATTATGGCTCAATGGCATGGTATCTCTCGACGAAAACCTAGTGGCGGACGCAAAGTACAGGCTCGCAGCAAGCGTTCTACTGAAATCTCTTCCGAGAAGCAAATGGCTCTTGTTGGAGAACCAAAGCGCAAGATTTACCGCCGAACAGGTGGAAACACATTGGTTCGTGTAATGTCAGAAAACCGCGTATCAATCAACAATCCAAAGAAGGGAACGACAACAATCGGTACCATCCACAACGTCATTGAGAACGAGTCAGATCCAAACTATGTCCGACGAAATATCTTGGTCAAGGGTGCGGTTATCGAAACAGACCAAGGTCGTGTTCGAGTTACTTCTCGACCTGGTAAAGACGGCGTAATCAACGGTATCCTTCTCGATTGAAGGCGTTCCGCAGGTTTCAAAGCATTCCCGCTCTTCGGTGTAAACGGTGAATTGTAATGGACCATAATCCTGACCGAATCTGTGTTTGGCCCGGATATTTCAATACCCGAACCTCACGTAGAAGTGGGCGCAGGGTTCCAAAAGATTCCTCAGTCATCAAACCTGACCTCGAAGGCTTGTTTCTCGCCGCACGTAAACTTGGGTTGAAGAAAATAAAGCGTGAAGAAGGAGTATCACACCCTTCCCGCCCCCACATGAAAGAAGGACGGATGTGGGTTTCTCGTGGTGGTTCAAAACAATCTGTCGGGGCAAATTCAAAGGAAGAACTTCTGCAACTAATCGGAGCTCAGTGGCGTCAAATGCAGCGAGATCAGAAAGAAGCATCAGCTCAGAGAATTGCCCAAGGCCCTCAAACAGGAGACAGGAGAGCTCGTTCTCAACGTAAGGGCCCAACAGGGGATTCAAAGCCTGAAAAGCGTTCAAGTTTCAAGAAGCGTTCGAGTTTCAAGAAGCGTTGATTACTTCGGAACTTCGTGAAGCCAACCGAAGACATCTTCTTCGGTTTCATTTTGAATACCGACAAGTCGATTGTATAATTCCTCAGTAACTGGTCCGGGTTTTTGGTCCCCGTAGGTTGACTTTTCATCTCCTTTGGTAATCGACCCAATAGGTGAAATGACTGCTGCAGTACCGCAACAAAACGCTTCATCTGCCCCCATTGCAAATTCAGCTGAAACCTTGGTCTCAATGACTTCATATCCATTGTGTCTTGCAAGTTGAATGATTGATTGGCGGGTGATTCCAGGAAGAATGGTACCTGTAAGTTCCGGCGTGTAGAGAACATTATCCTTAACGCAGAAGAAATTCGCAGCCCCGACCTCTTCAACATACGTGTGCGTTTCAGCATCTAAGTAGATGACTTCTGCAAAGCCAGCCGCTTTTGCCTTCTTACTTGGCATCATTCCTGGCGCATAGTTTCCAATTGCTTTAACGCCGCCAGAACCGCCCGGAGCGGCGCGATGGTATTCTTCCGAAATCAGTAAATCAATCGCCGAAACGCCGCCCTTGAAGTATGGTCCAACTGGGGTGACATAGACTAAGAATGTGTATTCTGGTGCGGGGGCTACGCCCAAAATAGGACCGGACCCCATCAGCAATGGGCGAACATACATTGCTCCCTTTCCAGTCGGAGGCACCCATCGCAGGTTCGCTTGAACGCATTGCTCAACAGCATCTATGAAAATAGATTCTGGTACTGGCGGCATCTTCAAACGGTCAGCCCCTCGTTGCATTCGACGAGCATTTTCTTCAGGTCGGAAAAAGACAACGCGACCTTTAGAGGTTCGAAAAGCCTTCATCCCCTCAAACAATCCTTGCCCATAGTTGAGTACACCTGCAGCAGGTGACATCTCCATGGGCCCATAAGGTCGTAAATCACCCGGCATCCACGGGTCGGTTGAACTCGTTTTTGTCAGATACATCGTATCCGTAGGCGTGAGCGAAAATGTAAGGCTGTCCCAATCAACTTCTTCCGCCATCATCTCACCCTGCCTTATCGTTCCGTCCAATGCGATGAGGCTTTCAATCATTCCTCTCTCAAAAAATGAAGGAGAGGCGGGTTTTCGGAGTGTTGCCACATGTATGTACGACATGCAATCGAAGGCAAGACCCTTAGAGCGGGTCAGCGTCCTTCATCTTGAGGTGGAAGGGTGACGTACACGGGTGACATCGGTGTGGTCAGTGGTCGATACCATTCACTTGAAGCCAACAAAGAGAAAGGAACCCCAGAAAAAACGGTGTTGGAAATCTTTGGTCGCAGCAAAACAGGTGAATCTGTTTGCCTTCTTGTCTCCGGTCTCACTCCTTCATTTGAGATCACTCCGCTTAGCGCTTGGACAGAAGATATGGAAATCAGTGATTTTATTCAAGACCGAATTAAAGCGGTTGAAGAGATGGCTGATGTTGTCCAAGTGACCGGCCCAACCATCAAGTTGACCGATCTTGGAAAGAGACCTGTTTGGTCTGTTACCGCTCGACAACCCTTCCTTGTCCCGAACTTACGCAAAAGTTTAGCTAAACAATCATGGCAAATCTATTCAGGAGATATTCCATTTTTCAATCGATTCTTTCTCGACTATGACTTAGGGATGCACGTGTCTGTCGAAGGGACTGTAGTTGACCGTAGAAATGAACCAAATAACAATCTTGAGCAAAGTCATGCCGTGTTTCTAGCAGGTGGTTCAGGCCGGTATGCTGTTGACGTGACGGTGGCTTGTGACATTTCTCAAGTCGAAGAATGCCAACCCTTTCAAGTCCCTTTCAAAGTCTTCTCCTTTGATTTAGAAACGAGTATTGAGCACGAGACGGTTTTGTGTGCTGCTGCTTGGATTGAAGACATGGGTACTGGGACTCGCCAAGAATATTCATTCAAAGGTGATGAAACCAGTATCATGGAGAACTTGACCATCGTCGTTCGAAGTATGGACCCGGATATCATCACCGGCTACAATATTGACAACTTCGACCTACCTCGATTGAATGACCGTATGCAGGCCAATGCCAAGACCAAAGAATGGAGGAAAAGAGCTCAACTCTTTGGATGGGGTCGAGTCGAGCAAAGTGAATCGGAATCGAGACGTAATCGACATGGCTTGTTTCCTCGACGTCAGTCCACACGCGCTTGGAACCTTGCAGGGAGGAGTGTGGTGGATGCGTGGTGGCAAGCGCGCATGGCATTACGCCCTCAACGTGAAACACTCTCTTTCATCAGCGGTCTTCTGTTTCCTGATGATGCAGAGAAACACAAGATGGATGTCGACGCCTCAAAGATGGATATGGAATGGGCAAATCGTCCTGAAGAAGTCATGGAATATTGTATCCGAGACGCAGCATTACCACTGGATATCCTCAACGCTTTACAGGTGATTCGACGTAAAGAAGCGGTTGCAGCAGTCGCAAAGGTTTCCTTTGATACAGCGGCAATTGGAAGCACCAGTCAACTGGTGGACTCCCTCGTCATTCGTCTTGCAGATTCAGAAAATGTCGCCGTACCTCTTACGGGTTCTGCTGAAGCCAAAGAAGGTCAAATCACTGGAGGCTATGTTCACGAAGTGGATGCAGGCCTTCATCCTTGGATCGCCGTTCTCGATTTTAAGAGCATGTATCCTTCAATTATGATTGGTCAAAATATCTGTTATACCACTCGAATCGACCCTGCCCAACCTGATCAACCAGAAGAAGGCGAACCGGTGTATACTGCCCCAACAGGTGCACGTTTTCGCCACCAATCGGTCCGCAAGGGTCTTGTTCCCCGCCTGCTTGAGAATTTGATGGAACAGCGTGACGTACACAAAAGTGCTCTTTCTGCAGCAAAACAAGAAGGTGACATCGTCAAACAATCCTTCCATGATTCCATGCAATATGCGGTGAAGATTCTCATGAATACTTTCTATGGTGTATTTGCCAGTGGTTTTTACCGTTTCACTCACCGAGATTTGGGTTCTTCTATTACTGCATGGGCACGGCATAATATCAAAGCAATTATCGCTCAATTGGAAGAAGAGGGTCACGGAGTTGTGTATTCAGATACCGATTCAATATTTGTTCGCTCACCGGTTGACTCGAGTGCACCGTCTTCACTGCGAGAAGACGAATTACTTGCTGTCCAAAAAGGAGATGAAGATGCTGTTCAGAAGAAACAGAAGTGGGAATCTGCAAAACAATCAATGATCGATTTTGGTCTTGAAATTGCGCAACGTTACAGTCGAGATTCTGCAGTACTTGAGTTTGAAAAAGGTCTTTCAGTCTTCTTTAGCCATGGAGCAAAAAAACGCTACGTGGGCCAAGTTGTTTGGCCTGCAGAAGAAATGCTGATTCGTGGCTATGAAACACAGCGTACCGATTCGTTCAATTATCTCACTCATACCATGAAGCGCATGTTCCGTCATGCCTTAGCGGATGAAGGCGATGAACTCATCAAATACGCGTTGGCAAGAGTGCAGGCGGTAAAGAAGTCTCAAGTCGATGCATCAGAACTCATATTGGCCAAATCGTGTAAAGGACGCGTTCGCTCGAATGGTGAGATTGATTTCACCAAGGATTATGCCAATCCAGACAGTATGGCGCAAGTTCGGGTGGCTAAGGCGATGATTGAACTTGGTCTTGGCTTTACTTCTGGTATGAAAGTCTCCTACATCGTCACCGATGCTTCTCAACGACCTATGCAGGTTGAACCGTGGCTTGAAAACGAAGAGAATGGCGGTATAACGACCTATGATGGCCAATTCTATGCAGAGAGATTAGCTGCTGCTTTGGGAAGAATTACTGAGGCGTTTGACTGGACTGCGAAGGATTTAGTCTCCGGCAACAAGCAAACTTCACTGTTTTCCTTCTAATATGACTGAAAAGAAGGAAGGACTTTTGATGAAGTTGCCCCCAAGCCACACTATGAAGTCGGCCTCTTTGCCAATTTTCCTCGCCTCTTTGATGCTCTTTTCGAGTCTCGCTGGTTGCGTTTTCAATGACAGTGAAAACGGTGCAAATGGAGAAGTATTGTCCGTTTTCAATTATTCTCCATCATCAAATATCCGCACGGGTGATGTCATTGTATTCGATGGTTCAAGTTCGACGCCAAGCAATGGTCTAACCTATCGCTGGGATTTTGATCAAGACGGTTCCATCGATGACACGGGCCGTACTGCAGAATGGCAATACGAAACCTCTGGGACAAAAATCATTGAACTGACCGTTTCTGACGGCTCAAAATCCTCCTCACAGACCAAGGAACTCATCGTTGCTGAGGCGACTGCAGTCCCTCCAACTGCAGAAATTACTCAATATTCAGATGATGAAGATTGTTCCAACGACGACTTAGATGAAAACACGCACATTGTCTTGTGGATTTGTGAGATGGATAAATCGATGACAGATCGAGACATCTCTGAGACCACGACCGTTACGTTGGATGCAGCCTCCTCCGAAGCGGGTGATTCAAGTCAATACATCACAGAATGGAATTGGGACCTTGATCCTGAAACTGACAAAGATAACGATGGTGATTCTGAAAACGATATCGATTATTCTGGTGAGACAATTGACTGGGCAAACGTCGCTCCAGGGGAATATGAAATCAATCTCAACATCGTCAACAGTGCTGGTATGACTGATTCTGATTCGATTAAAGTCTATGTGAACTATGCGGGTCAGTGGTCAGACTTTGAAATGGGCGGAAACACTTCTGGAAATGCCCAAACGCTTGATTTTGACATGAATATTGTCTATGATAAAGACCAAGGAAACACGATACGAAAAGCCGTTGGTGAATTGACTTATCCTCAACAGGACGATGACTGTACGTCTCTTCCAGGCAGTTCGAACTGCCGAGCCAAACTGGACATCTATGCTTTCAATGAAGAGGATGATGAGGCTTCAAACACCTCGGAAAAGGGTCTTGACCAGCGAACCGATGGTGACTGTGATGAAGACAACAACGATTGCGTCCATCTGACACTGAGTTCATACATGTTTACCGATACTGAATCAACCTATGGAGACGGAGATTGGATTTTTCAAATTCGAAATGAAAAAGTCAATGATTTACAGGTTGAATCTTTTATTATTCGACTGCACTATCGATAATCGAATTTCTATGGATAGATATCTTAAGCGCTACACAGAGTGGATAAACCATGCGCAGAACACGAATCGTAGCAACTATTGGACCTGCCTGTGATAATGAAGACACACTCTTGTCTTTGTTCCAAGCAGGCGTTAACGTCTGTCGACTCAACTATTCACACGGCGTTCCAGATGAGAAAACGCCATTGTATCATCGAATTCGTTCACTGGAAGATAAATTAGGTCGGCCAACATGCATTCTTGCAGACCTACCGGGGCCTAAACTCCGACTTGGGCGCTTCCCAGGTGTTCTCGTTCTTGAACGAGGTTCGTCGATCAATCTTCATTGCGGCCAACATTCGATGGCGAATGCTGATATTGGAAACATACCTGTAGAATATGACGGGCTTTCCGCTGAATTGAACGATGGGGACCCGGTATTGATTGCAGATGGACTCATACGTCTCAGAGTGGTTCAATCTCCCCTTCAACCAAGTGCTGTAGTGCAGTGCATCGTCGAGGATGGCGGTCTATTGAGTGAACGGAAAGGCGTCAATGTCCCTGGCACAATGGTCGACTTGCCAGCAATAGGTCCGAATGACGAAGCGGCCCTCGCCCACGCTCTCAAAGCTGGAGCAGATTACATCGCAGTAAGTTATGTTAGAACCGCAAAAGACCTCGAACCTGCCCAAAGAGCGGTGCGGGAAGCAGGTCTTCATGTTCCTCTAATCGCGAAGATTGAACATCCTGTGGCTCTTGAACACCTTGATGAGATCCTTGATTCGGCTGATGCAGTGATGGTAGCTCGCGGAGATTTAGGGGTTGAAATTCCACTTGAAGATGTTCCTGAGGCTCAGCAACGAATCATCGATGGTGCACTCACTCGTGGAAAAATAGTCATCGTTGCCACACAGATGCTTGAATCGATGACTCTACAACCTCGTCCTACCCGAGCAGAAGTGAGTGATGTTTCTGGTGCAATTCGTCACGGTGCGACTGGAGTGATGCTTTCAGGGGAAACTGCGATGGGCAAATTTCCAATTGATGCAGTGAAAACGATGGCAAAGATTGCTGTAGCGAGTGAAAGAGGACTCAATTCTTCAGACCAACGCCCAAGCGGTCTAGCACGTTTTGTTTCAACGCGCTCTGTAGCGCATGCCGGAGTAGAACTAGCCAAAATATCGAAAGCCAAGCGAATTGTAGTTGCTACTCAACATGGTAATGCTGCTCGCTTAGTCGCAGGTTATTGCCCGGGAATTCCGGTAACTGCCGTCACTAATCGAATTCGAGCCATGCGACGGCTTCAGTTAATTCCTGGTATCGAAGGGCTTATGGTCGAAGAATCTGAACGAGGTTCCCACACGATTCAAGCCTCTCTCAAAGCACTTATGGAAACCGATACAATTGGTATTGGCGACCGAATCGTTGCAATATCAGGCAGCCCTAAGGCGATATCTGGAGCGACAAGTACAATTCGTCTCCTCAAAATCGCAGAGGATGGCTCTATTCACGGTGCAGAATGAATCAGTTGTGAAAACTTTTGAATATTCTTGATTTCTATTGGAAAAGAAGCACATGCCGCCACTATTTTCTGGAATTAGTCATGGGCTGGCGCGTCGCGTTGTTCAAATAGGGGTGGTTGTTCGGAGGATTCGCTAAGGAGTAATTACCATGGGAAGTCAATGGGAAGATAAGAGCAAGCCTCACCTGAATATCGTGTTCATCGGACACGTCGATCACGGAAAGTCAACAACAGTCGGACGTCTACTATTAGACTCTGGACATATTGAAGGCCACGTAATCGAAAAGAACGAAAAACTCGCTGCTGAATCCGGTAAAGCCGGTTTCGGTCTTGCATACGTCATGGACGGACTCAAGGAAGAGCGCGAACGTGGTATTACTATCGACGTTGCTCACAAGGAATTTTTCACTCCTAACTACTACTGGACCGTTATTGACGCTCCTGGTCACCGAGATTTCGTTAAGAACATGATTACTGGTGCTTCACAAGCTGATGCAGCAGTTCTTCTCTGTGCTGCTAACGACGGTGTCAACGCTCAAACCAAGGAACACGCTTTCCTTGCAAAGGTGCTTGGTGTCAAGCAAATTATCGTTCACGTCAACAAGATGGACATTTCCGGTGTTGACTGGTCAGAAGACAAATACAAGGCTGCTTGCACTGAAGTTGGCAACCTTCTCAAGATGGCTGGTTTCAAGCCGGATGACATCCCAATGATTCCTGCATCTTCATTGAACGGCGACAACGTTTTCAACAAGTCTGACAATTGTCCGTGGTACAGCGGTCCTACACTTTTCGAAGCTATCGACAAAATTTCGATGCCAGACAAGCCAATCAACAAGCCACTTCGCTTGCCAATTCAAGACGTCTACAAGATTTCCGGTATTGGAACAGTGCCAGTCGGTAAGATCGAAACTGGAACTTTGAATGTCGGTAAGACCGTTGTGTTCAACCCTTCACAAAAGTCTGCTGAAGTCAAGTCGATTGAAATGCACCACACTATGGTTCCTAAAGCAGAACCTGGTGACAACGTTGGATTCAACGTTCGTGGTCTTGCACAAGTCGATATCCGCCGTGGTGACGTTGCTGGATACGCTGACAACGAACCTATGTTCGTTCGTCACGACGAAACATTCGTTGGCCAAATCCAACTTATGGATATTCCAAAGGCAGTTTCCGTCGGATACACACCTGTTTTCCACGCACACACCGCTCAAGTCGCAGTTCGATTCCTCGATCTCCTTGAAAAGACCAACAAATCTGGTAAGGAAGCAAACCCGTCTTTCCTCAAGACTGGTGACGCTTGTCTCATCCGTTTCCAACCAAACAAACCAATGGCAATTGAGCAAATGGACACGTTCCCTGAACTCTCTCGCTTCGCTATCCGTGACATGGGTAAGACCGTCGCAGCTGGCGTTTGTTTGAAGATTGACAAGAAGTGATTTCACTTTTAGAATCTAAAGGAATCGGAAGGAATCACTATGGCGGCAGTAACGATCATCAAACTCACTGGTCAAAACCACCGTGATATTGATACCGTTGCGAACCAAATCAAAACCATCTGTGATACTGGCGGAATTTCTCTTCGTGGACCAATTCCATTACCAACTCGACATCTCGTCGTTCCTGTTCGTAAAGCACCTGATGGTGAAGGCGTTGAAACATACGACCACTGGGAACTTCGAGTTCACAAGCGATTGCTCGAGATGGATATTACCTCCGGAAAAGGAGAGTCTGCACTTCGTCAAGTGACTCGTATTCAAATTCCAGATACCGTGAGCATTGAACTTTCAATGCGCTCTGTCAACTGATTCGAGATTGAATCGTTTGGTTACTTCATTGAATTGCCGTTAGGCTGCTCAAAGTGCTGCTGCTTCCGCAACACCCGAGTCTATCAACCAACTTGCAGTTTCAGCATCAACGAAGTGGATGTCACCTTCTTCCAACATAAGTTCCTCTCCACTCTTGGTAGCAATTGGTTCAGGACTTGCCATGAGGACTCGTATGCGCTCAAGTTCACCTTCGCTTGATTGTTCAGTTTCTGACGGCGTTTCAATATCGGAATGTCCCCCTAAATCAAACATCTCAATGGAAGATGGTGCTTTCTTAGAAGGTGCTAATTCCAGAGCAGCAGCGTGTTTTTCATGCTGAACAGCAGTTGGTGCATCTTCACTTGAAGCTTCAGCACGTACGGGTGTGCTGTCGTTGAGATCAGCGTGAATATATTCATCCAAGTCTGGCCATTCTTCTTCGATGATACGTTCTTCATCGTCACCAGATTCTTGCAGGGCTTCCACCGGTGGTTCTCGGTCCTCAAATGCTAAATCTGGCGGTGCAGAACCTGTGAGATTTGAATCGACAAATGAATCGAGTTGTACGGTTCCTGGTGCATGTCGGGTTTGGCCTTGTGCGGCTTCTCCAGCAATTCCATTTTGCATTGAATTCCAATCCACCTCCATTTTGAACCGGTCAATCTGTACTTGCATCATGTGGTAGATTGCCTTTTCAGCAGGATCGTGACGTTGCCAATCGAGAGCTGGTAGATCTTGGCTTGTGCCCGACTGCGTTGACGTTCGAAGAGACTGCGAAGAGACATGTTGCATCATGGCAACAAGTCGCTTTCTTGCCAACTCAGAAGCGATGAGTCGAATGTTCGCTTGACGCTTCTGTAAGTTTTGCAGACGCATTCCAGTCATGCCTTTCATCAACATACTTTGTATTTCAGAGTCTAAACTCCTCAACAATTGATGGACCATGGCCCAAAAGTCTTGACGAGGCAAAGGTACAGGAACATGACGATTAATTTGCAACCGATGCGTGGCAAATAACTGTTCTTCGACCTCCCGAGACTGAGCACTGTCAAGGTCGCCGAGGTTCGACATCGTTCACTCCTATGGCCGACATACTTTGAACCCTTCACAGGTGTTTTGTCAAACATTCAGCGCGCTGATTGATAATTGATGGCTCACCTCGCAGAGCGAGGTGTTTCTTTGATACGGGAAAATCAGCGTTCTACGCGTGACACATTGAGGTCGTCACGCACCGCACTTTTCCTTGTTTTTTTGATGCTCAGCAGTACGTTGAGCGCAGCCAATGACGCCTCGTTTTCTTCATCCCTTCTCCCCGATGCCGAACAAGATTCAACCGGTGATCTATATTTCCACCCCGATGCGAATCTCTCCAGTGTTAATTCCAGTTTGTCTTCAACCATTGTTGTTCCATCCAATCAGACTTTCTTGGGCGGTACTCTTGAACTTGAGCCGCTCTGGAATGTCTCAACTGGTAACGGTAGCCAGTTTGGCGTTTCTACACCAAATCAGTGGAACGGCACGCATACTCTTACCAACGGAATTGGACACGGTGGAAAATTAACCCTTGCGACCAATTCTTCTCTTGGTTCTATTACTGATTTTGAATCTTCAGTCGTTGTAGCTCCCGGGTGGATGGGCACTGGCAATGATCACGAAGTGTGGTCAATACAGCGGCCAAGTATCGTTCCGTTTTCCTCTCAATCTGGTATGCTTGTCCCTTCAAACGGTTCAAATTCTCTTGGTTTTTTAGCAACGCAAGCATTAGGCGATATCGGACCAGAGATGGACGGATGCTTGCGTTCACCTGCAATTGATACACCGGTCTTTGTGAATAACTACACGCTTACTTTTGAACACTGGACCGCTCTTCATGACGACGATGCAGCATGGATTGAAATCCGCCATACCAATGGGACGTGGGGTTTGCTCTCACCCGTTGGAGGCTATTCATCGTCGGCTCAATTGAATCACTCTCCTTTGACGGTATGGAACGGTGAAGAGAGTGCGTGGACGACATCTCAATTCCAACTGGATAGTTACGTCACAGATATGCAAGATACTGTTCAGTTCCGTCTTTGTTTCCAAACCAGTTCGAGCATTGGAAGCCGGGGTGGATGGTTTATTGACGAGTTTAAAGTCCACAACCAAGGCGACGATTTTGGTTCATGGTTCCACGGAAACATGTCTGGTGATTACGCACCTAATGCGTATGGGGATTTGGTATTCCCACTCGACCTGGCCAATTTTACTGGGCAAAATGTCGAGTTAGAACTCTGGGTGAATTGGGATATTCAGGGGGGAGCAAGTGATTATCTCACTGCATGGCTTTCACTCGACAATGGCTCGACCTATTCGCCGATTTCGACATATCCTGGCCATCCGTCTATGGGAGCCGTATGCAACGGGGCTTGGTTCAATGGTGGAGATTCTATGGGTGAATGGTGCCCTATTCATTATTCACTTCCTTGGACGAATACTGCACATCAGAATGCCAGCCATGTTCTTCTACGATTCAATGTTGAAACAAATGCCCAAGTCAATTTTGGTGGGATGACTTCTTCAAGTTGGGAAGGAATAGCAATTGATGATTTGAATATTTGGACTGATCGAGGAACCCCCTCAGAAGTTCTCTACCGTTTGAACAACTTTACAAATCTGCCATCTGGTCAAAACGGTTCGAGCGATGGATGGTTAGAAACCCCAGCAGGACCGAATGAATGGCAATGGATAACTCAGTTGGGTCACAATCTAGCAGAAACTCGAACTTTCGATTTCGATTCTGGAAATGAATTACCTGCAGGGTGGTCATTGTGGGCTCAATCAAATCGCCGATGGGAAGTTGGCCCTACCAGCAATTCTTCTGGCTTTGGTCCAGGTGTATGGCATTCAGGATTGAATGGCGCAGGCATATATCTCGATGATGAATACAGAAGTGATATGTGGACAGATTTGTATTCACCGGAATATTTTATCCCTGAAAACGCAACATCACGACTAACATTCCGAAGTTGGATTTGCACAGAAGCGAATTGGGACGGTGGTACCGTCTCGCTTTCAACAGATGGCGGAGAATCATGGTGGTTCCTACCTCCAACGCTCGGTACATTCCACGACCAATTATCGACTGTAAACAGCTTCTCGCCGTTCTTCAATGAGGGTATTTTCGATGGTTCACGAGTAATTGGGGGTTGTCATAACGTGCAACGAGGATTTGATCTCAAAGAATTTGATTTATCCAATCTCACGGGTCAAACAGTTCGTGCGAAATTCAGTTTCTTTTCCGACCAATTGGTTGAGTTAGATGGCTGGTACATCGACGATGCCGGAATTGAAATTGATGTCTATGAACCTGCGGGAACCTGGATTTCAGAGGTGTTAACTCCCGACCCCTTCTTTGGGTGGGGACAATTGGATGGTTTTGTCTATGAGCCGGAAAATACGACGGTACGCTTTGACATTCTCGATGGTAATGGTTCACCTATAGTGGGCTATCAAAATCAAACTTTACCACTTGATTTGCCGCTTGATGTTCTTCAATTCCCAAACATCCATGTACGCGCTCATCTCACAAGTCTAGACCGCTTGGTCACCCCACACATTGAGCGATTGTCAATTGGTACAATGACCTTTTTTGACGCATACCATCTTCTTCATCTTGGAGACTACAGCGGTTCTAACCTTCAAGACCTTGAGGTCAACTCTGATGATGCCATTGTATCGACTGCAGCCACAAATCTCGTTTCGCTGATATGGACAACGAATGCCGTATGCCCGTTTCAAAAAGCAGATTTTCAAACCATTGGAGGTAACCTCACCACTTCACACAGTCAATATGCAGTTGTTTCCAGTCGATGGGACGATGCGTACAAACCGACATTGACTCAAACCATAGAACGCCAAGGACAGCCACAACTTTCAACCGATTTCTCCCTGACTTGGTTCCCTACAGATTCAATCGCTGGCTTTACTTTTGAGCCGATTTGCGCCACTGCTCCACTCCAGCCGAAAATCACTCTTGGAACTGAGCAAATAGAAATCTTCGCATGGCCTGAATCCAATGCAAGTCATGAATTTGGTATGAATCGTAACTTTTTCAGTCTTGATATCCTCAATTCAACCACCGTTTACGGTTTACAATCTCTTCATTTCAATTCATCAGGAACATCTTCAATTGCTAATCTCACAGTATTGATACCTCGAAGTGGACAAAGTGTCTCCTCCTATGACCTCAGTTTCCTAATGACAGTTCAGACCGATGGTTCATCCAGTTGGATACGTAGTACGCCGTTTACTCAAGGTGGATACTTTGACCCCGTATTGACTCCCCAATCTCAGAGAATTCAATTTACAGGTTCCTGTCTTCATCAGTCTCAGATAACCGCCCATCTTGATGCATGTGTAATTCAATTGCAGTTCAACGGGAATTTCTCCGGCTCATTCAGTCAATTACAGTTCATCCCCCATCACCAAACCATCACCAGTCCCCTTACACACCAAACGTTGAATTCTCTTCTCGAAAATGCATACAATCTCTCTCAAACACCTCTCATCGACATCCCACTTCACGTTGAAACGTCAAAAGGTTCGGTAATGGTAAATTTGAGTTATTCAACGCAAACGAAGCTCGTTGATCGAATTCTTCCACCTGCGCACACGCGCTGGCTTCCAAAACAAACGGTCGTCTTTGAAACACAACACTGGAGAGGAGACGCCCATTCCTTGCAATGGGATGCACCCGATTTTTCGTCGATATATTTCACACTTTCATCAACTCATTCATACGATGGCCGCTTGGCCGAAGTGGAAGCATACAATCTTGATTCTACACCGCAATTCCGACAACTTTCTGGCGTAGGTCTTGCTTCGCTGGTCGAGAATCAATCCTCAGTCGAATGTACGATGAATACATGTTCGGTTACATGGACTTTCATGAGTCATTGGCTGATGGATGATACCGATGATCTTCATCTTCTTGCGAAGGGAATAGATGTCGATGGTTTCTCTACCGGTCCTTCGCATCTTTATCGACAAACATTTTTCAATGAAATTGAAAATGATTTGGAGGTCATCGATTTCAATGTCATTGATGATGAAAATCGAGTTTTAAGCGATTGGTCAAATCCCCAATGGCCGTTTCACTTGAATGCCAGTCAAGGAATGCAAGCCTCTGGTAAAGTTCGCTTTGAAGGGGTGCTTGACGCTTATGCTGGATTAGGTGATGCTCAAATTCGAATCGATGCTACAGCAGTCCCACCAGTCAACCTGAGTGGTGGGCCTGACCAATGGCACGAACAAGCCGTTGATTGGAGTATGTCCTGGTATTCAGAAATTGATTCGAACGGCGCTTTCTCGGTTGCTCTTCATGCGCCTGACCAAGTCGCTTCACTCCCCAGTAACACTCGAATTCTCCTCTCACCACACATTGAACGCTCCGGGCCGATTACAGAAAACACTGCAACAAGTCTTGACCAAACCAGTGCATCGCAAAGCATCCCTTTCTTGTTTGACAAGATTCAGCCCTCAACGGCATCACTACTTATTCTCGATTCAGGAGGTTATGCTCCTGCCGATGGGCATATTTGGACCGCACAGCAAGATGTGGCTTTACGCCTTATGCTTCAAGACCCTGAAGGGTTATCCAATTCAATTGAGTTCTATTACTGGCTTGAAGCAAGCAATGACATCAACGCGAACGGCGTGATGGAATTGGATGAATATGCACACCAAACGGTCACCTTCAATTCTGGATTGACAATGGCTGAAATTGACCTACCGCTTCTTTCATGGCAAGATATTCTACCCGCAGGCCGTTCCCATGGAGTGGCGAGTGTTTTCGTAGAAGGATTTGACTTGGCAGGAAATCCACTTGTTGGAGGTGGAGCATTTGGGGCTGACTCCGATCTGGCATCATTCCAAGTTCAACAACGATTTGACACACTGATTGATACCGAGTCTCTCAATTTTGACTTGTACAACTCTTCTCTCCTCATAGGTAATGAACACCAATTCTCATTTACGCTCACTGATGGAAATGGACTCGAATCCCTTGATTTCATTGAATTAGCCCTGCTCAGCCGAGAAGAAAAGAATACATGCGCACTTCGATACGAACCTCGCTTTGAACAGATCTTATGGGACGAGGATTGTTTTGAAGTTCCACCAACCGTTCATGTTACCAAAACCCCTCTTCAATCGGAGTGGCAGATTGTGTTTAATTTCAGGATTGCATGGAATGTTACGAATGCATCTACCCTGTCTGGGACACCTTCTCTCAAAGTATACGACGAGGGGCAAAATCTTGGTTTAGGACTTTCACGCCTAACCGTCTTTGATTGGACTCTTTCGAGCGAACTCACCCTTGGCCCTCTCGAAATTTCTGATCAAACCTTACCCTTTGGGACGATTTTAGGGAGTGATATTTGGGTCCATTCCGATGATTTCTTGCGCCTTGAAACCCAACTTTATCATGCCAATACAACGATTTTAGCCCAAATGCTTCCAGCATCAGTTTACTTGCAGGTCTTCCTTACAGACGGGGAACGCTCTGCCCAACATAACTTGAGTTTTTCACAAAACGGAACGGTTTCGACATTGATTCACTTGAATGCATCAATTCTGAAGCATCGTCATGCAACAATGGATTTACGAGTCGTTGGGATACCTAACTTTTCTTCCATCCAAGTCTTTGATATTTCATTTGATCATGATGCCCCGTTGCTTTCTCTACCACCAGGTCTTCTTTCTATGATAGAGTCGAATGCGTTAACAGAACAGGAAATCATCGCTATCACCAGTGATGAAGTAGGAATGAACCTCACTTCTCTCAGAATGCATTGGTATTTTACACGCGCAGGAATCGAAATAGAAAATTCTGCAGGTTCTGCTCCCATAGGCTATCTCAACGGTTCGGGACCAACCTATACGTTCTCTTCTACCGTTAATCTTCAGCCACACAATAAGTCACTCTTACTCAAAAACGACCGAATGGTCGCTTGGTTTAGCGGTCTCGATATGTCAGGACGACAACTTTCGGGCACTGGCACAGAGATGTTACCTTTGACATCGACATTGAAGTGGATTGCTTTTGAACCACAATTCGAAGACATGGTAGTCACACCGAGACAACCTCAACTCGGAGAAGAGTTTACTCTCTTCGTAAGAGTCTCGAATATTGGGGTTCTCTCTGGGAATATAACAGTCGAATGTCATGACAATCTCGGGCGTCTTCTCGCCACCAATACCAGTCGAATTGAGGGTGGCTCATGGGTCGACTTTGAATGGCAAATTGAAGCATGGAAGACCGGTCGTCTCGGGTTGACGGTCAGGCTTGTAAATTACACAGGCGATGTTCCAGTCCTTGTTTCTGACGTGCAAAATGCCGATGAGCAAAAGGGGCAAATGGTCTCAACACTTGGCTTTGCAGGCCTCATTTTCTTACTCTCTGGAGGGGTTTTGATTGCTTCAATACTCCGAAGGCGTGAGAAAAACAATGAATTTACCATAGAACAAGTTCATTTTGCCATGGACCAACGAAGTATGCCACCACCTCGGCCGAAGGATTTGGTCGATTTAACACAAGAGGAATAGTCAAAAACAGAGGGTTCTACGCACAACAAGAAGCCGGGGTTCCCGAGCGGTCAAAGGGGGTGGACTCAAGATCCTCTGCGTAAAGCTTCGCAGGTTCGAATCCTGCCCCCGGCACTTGCATTCAAACGCTGCACTATAAGCCATATTTTTTGTTTGAAATGAGAATAAATTTTCTGCAATGTCAAGAACAGGTCCTTACCGATCATTACCGAATTCCAGCACATCATGAGTGGTCACTTCGGTATCCTTTCCGAATTATTTTCTCGAATGAGCCTTCAAAATTGCATCGACCAGCGGTACAAATGTATCGCCATGTAAGTGAGGTGAGCAAACATCAGCTGCATTCGATACCGATTCAAAGGCACCCTTTACCGCTACAGACCAATGTGCAAATTCAAACATCGATAGATCATTAGGAGCGTCACCAACACACAACATATCTTCTCTTTTCCATCCCATCTTGTCGAGCAAGATTTCAAGCCCACTTCCTTTTGAAAGGTGTGGCTCCATTAAGTGAATCGCAAAGCCCGTTCTCAATGCAATAAGATGGGACCATTCACTTTCTGCAAGAAGAGAGCTAATCTGCTCCAAGTCTTCTGTGGGGTAGAGACACCATTCACTTTCTCTCCATTGGTTTGATTCAATTCCTTTCCACCCCCCTTTGAGAGTCATCATCGAATCAAGCCACTGAGCAGCCTCTTTTGCCTCATTTCCATCCGCTTGCAACACGGGTTCTTCGAAGGATGGGTGCCAAAGAACTCCACCATTTTCACAACAAAGTGGTCCGGTGAGTTGGAGAAACCTCCACAATCCATAGGTAATTGCGCGAACATTACCAGTTGCGAGAATGACAGGTATGCCGGCTTTCTCTAGACGGTGTAACGATTCTATCGCCCCAGAGTTGAGCCTCTTTTTACCGTCGGTAAGGGTGCCGTCAATGTCGACAGCGACAAATTTCGGACACCAACCTTCGGGTAGCCACTGCATATTCTCGCCCAGCCTTGAATGTATGATGAAATTTATCCTCCTTGAGCATCAATGAGCCTGTTTTTTCTCAAGCGAGGTATTTATGGTACCTATACTGAGCCACCTCCATGGCATCAGGTGCTGACGAGGAGGTCTTTCTCACTCTGGATGATGATGCAAAAGTGGAACCTCCAAAAATTGCTGAAAAAAGGAAGCCCAAAGAGCGTAAGAAGAAACCTTCGAAAAGCAAAAACCTACCACCTGTAATTTTGGACGCCGAAATTCTCGATAGTTCTATTGTCCGGCAAGCAACTGGAGAGTTTGAAGTTGGTTGGCCCCTCTTAGGAATGGATTGCCCAGATTGTGCAAGCAAAGCGACTCGTGCATTGAAGACTCTCGTTCACGTCAACGAGAGCACCGTTTCTGCAACTGCCGGTACCGTCAAAATTTCAGTTCAACTTGAATATGGAAATCTTTCGACAGCATCCTCGGTTTTACGATCTCTCGGCCATGCACCAGATGTCATTTTCAATGAACTGGTAGGTGTTCGTAGTTCGCAGGTAGCCCATAGAAATGGAGTTGACCAAAGAAAACTTGTGAAAATATTTCGTCAGCAACCGGGTGTTCTGGATGCTGAAATCACGGAAGATGAGCGTATACTTCTGCAATTTCCAACGGATGTCACCCAGGAAATGTTTGACCTGCGCGAATCCCATCTCTCTGAGATTGTAGGCTCACCCCTCAAGTATGTAGCAGCCCAATCCAACAGAATACGCCCAAACCAGTGGCGTTTGATTGGCGGAGGTATTGCTTTTCCACTTTTGTTGCTGGTTCTTTTCGGCGAGATGATTGGTTTGTCACCTCTGATGCTTGGAGCCATTGCACTTCCGGGGTTGATTATCGGAGGTTCCCAAATGTTCAAAGAAGCTGCTGCAAGTATTCGAAACCGACAACTCGGTTTTCAAGTTTTGACGAGTTTAGCCGTTATTGGTGCTGCCATTTTAGGCATGTGGGAAGAAGCATTGATCGTCGCAATTTTAGTTGCATTTACCGCTCATCTTGAGGGTGATGCTCTTGTTAAAGCGCGTAATGCGATGCAAGGTGGGCTCGACAGGCTTCCGCGAACTGCGCGTAAAGTTACCTCGAAGAAACCCAAGATAGAAGCGCAAGAAATGCTTAGTTTTTCCATATCTACCGCCTCTTCTGCACCCTTACTAGGTGCAGACAACTTCGAACTTCCCGATCCGAACGCAGGGCACGAAGTTGTTCCTATTGAGTTGATTCAGATTGGCGACTCTCTTGAGATACGAAGTGGTGAATTAATTCCCGCAGACGGCACTATTCTCGACGGACATGGTTCGCTGGATAAAGCTCCGTTAACCGGTGAATCTGTTCCGATTGAAGTAGGAATCGGCGATGAGATCCAAGCAGGTTTAGTTTTGGCTCGTGGTCCAGTGGTGATTGAAGTTACCGCAGTTGGAGACGATACACGTTTGTCTGGCTTGATTGATGCAGTCCATACTTTTAGAGAAGAACCTCCTCGACTGCAGAGCAGTATTGAACTTTTTACAGCCATTTGGGTTCCAATTGTCTTGTTAGGTGCGTTGGTGGTTTGGTATTTCTTATTCCCAAATGATTGGAAAGTGATTTTGTTGATTTGGGTCGTCGCTTGTCCTTGTGCCCTGCTTCTTGCAACACCTGTTCCTCACGCTGCCGCACTTTCTCGCGCTGCTCATTTTGGAGCAATTGTTCGGGGTGGGGATGTCATTGAGCGCCTTTCGAAAGTCAACTACATTTTGCTTGATAAAACCGGAACACTGACTTCAGGGAGGCCAAGCGTGGGTAATGTTGTCATAGCGAAGGGTCGTCAGCGTTCAGCAGCACTCAAGCTCGCCGGCGGTCTTGAATCGCGCTCTTCACACCCCTATGCACTTTCAGTGATGGAATATCTCGGAGAACAACAGGTCTCGCCCAGTCCAGTGGCGGACATTACTGATATCGAGGCTGGTGTGAAAGGAAAAGTAGCAGGAAAAGAAGTTATGTTCATCCGATTTGATCGTGCAAAGCAACACAAGGTCAAAGTTTCGAAGGAACTTCTAACGGCGTATGAAGAAGCAGAGAGCAGAGGTCATGGAGCAAGCCTCTTGACTCGTGAGGGCGAAGGAATCGCTTTGTTTACCTTCATTCATGACGACACCCATTCAGGCAGTAAAGAACTGATTTCAGGGCTCAAAGAACGTTCAATCAATGTCGAGATCCTTTCTGGAGATAACCAATCAGCAGTCACAGCTTTTGCCAAGAGTGTTGGCCTTCCAGAATCTTCAGCCCACGGCGGTTTTTCTCCTGAGCAAAAGGTTCAATGGGTTCAAAACCGTTCAAATACCCATATCACCATGATGGTTGGAGACGGATTTAATGACGCCTCAGCCCTTGCTTTAGCAGATGTTGGTGTTGCTGTTGGAACAGGTGAATCGGTCAACCTTGAGGCTGCTGATGTCCTCATTCCAAGTAACGACCCACTCATGCTCACCAACTTGGTTGATATTTCTCGTCGCGCCCAGAATATCCTCATGGGTAATATCTACATCTCGATAGCAATTACCATCGCTTTGGTCACTGCCGTTATTCTCCAACTTTATGATGAGCTTTGGGTAGGTGTCTTGATTCATGAAGCCTCCGTAATCTTGGTGATTCTCAACGGGGCTCGCCTTGCCGGAGGCGGTGGTGGTCTCTCCCTTCTACGATCTATTTTTGTAACCCTGTGGTATGATACCATAGAGTCGTTCGCCATGCTCAAGAAGAGATACTTTCCTTCTTAATGCCGTTATCCTTCACATCCCGCGACATCTTCAAACCTTAGAAGGGCATCTGCCCAATCGGTGAGGTAATGGCACGAGTTCGAGCAGACCCAGTCACAACTGCCCTTGCCCACCCGACTCGTCGAGCATTGTATGTCGCTTTGTCAAACCAAGAAGAAATGAGCACGGTTCAACTTCAAGCCAAAGTTAATGTTGAACGATACAATTTGTATCACCATTTGAAAAAATTAGCATCGCTCAATTTAGTTGAGAATCATCGAGATGCTGGACGTTCTCGATGGTGGAAAAGAAAAGCACACATTGACCTCCCTGAAATTCTTTCAGCCCCTTTACCTCAACCATCATCAAACTCTCCAAAACAGACCTCTCTCCCCTCACAACTTGCTGAGTCTGTTTCACAAGACAGTGAAATCCACGTTATTCAACTTGAAGGTTCTCGTGACCAGGTTGGTGCAAAACGCATGCTTGAACTCCTTGCAACAGAGCATGGAATTGAACTAAATCTTCCTTGGAATTTTTTGCCATCGAGTATCGCTTTGATTGCGAAGAAAAAGTGAATCTGAGATTTTGAAAGCAAATACCTCAAGAAGTGAGAAGCAGAGGGGGTAACATGAGCGAAGAACTGACCGTTGAATCTCGGGTCGCTCCTCCACCGCTCTCGTGTCCGAAATGTGATGGATTGTTACCGAATGAACTCGGTGAAGTTCAATGCACATTGTGTTCTGCTCGAGTTCGGGTTGAGCACGAAGTAACTCGAAAGAAATGGGCTCAGGAAAAAATAGGTTGCCCCGAATGTGCAAAGGTCTTAGTCGTCGGCGTTAACAAGCGTCCTGCACATCTAAAGTGTGGATCATGTGAATCTCACTTCACGGTTTTACCCAAAGTAGCGAGAGTTGAAATTTCTTGCCCTGGTTGCGATCGAATTCTACGTATGAAACGCCGACCTGGTGAGCGCCAAATCGACTGTCCAGCATGTGAGACGAGTTTCAAAGTGACGTTTTGAAATCCCTCCATTTGTGAACTTTATGTTGATGACTTGGTTCGTCGCATAACCGTAACAAACAGCCTTGTAGCCTCGCGTTCCTGTCGCGCTCCTTATCTATGATGAGATGTCCATGAAACACTGGATGGGATACGATGGCATTGAGCGCAAGCAACGGTAATGAGGCCCTTGACGCGGTTCGAAAGAAGCGTAATAACGCAGACATAGTCTCTCTTTCCGCTCTACGTTCACAATTCACATCGACGGCAACATCTTCTCTGGATCAAGCAACAATGACGAGTGCACGATTCCGTCAAGAAGAACGACTGCGAGCAGATTTGCGACGCGAGCGTCGGATTCGTCAACAAGCAATTACCGAGCGGGTAAGCGCCATGCAAGATGCACTTGCGAGTGATTTAGCCGTGCAACACGAACTCACCCTTGATTCTCTAGAAAAAGAAATGAGAGAAGAAATGGAGCGAGATTTGAGTACACTTGAACGCGATTCACTGGCTCGTGAAGAATCCAGAATGCGAGGCGAACTCGAACTTCGCCTCAATCGTCAACTTGAGACACTGCAAGATAAATTGGATGTCGAACAAGACCTTCGTCTTGAAGAGCATAAAGCTCAACTTAAGGCTCAAATTGAAACCCAGCTTCAAGATGAACACAGGCAACGCCTCGACATTCAAAAAGAACGATTGGCAATGGAATACAATCAGGAATTACAACGTCGAGTTCGTGAGATAGAAGCCAATATTGAACATGAAATGGAAGAACGATTCAAAGAAATGGAAGTTTCTGAAATTTCTCGACTCGAAGAAGGTCATGCAGCTCGCCTAGCTGAACGTGAAGAACAATTGCGTCGAGGTATACGAACACGGCTTGAACAACAACTTCGAACAAGATTGAAGCAGCGTGAAGCCAGATTAAAGGCTGAATACGAACGTCGCAGTCTTCGACTTGAAGAAGACATTGCGGAACAACTTCAAGACGAACTTGAAGGTCGTCTTCGCCAAGAAACCGATGACCTCGAAGAGCGGATGCGTGAAGATGTTGAATTGGCAATCGCTCGCCGCCGTGATGAATTGCGAGTAGAGATTGAACAACAGTTACAAACACGCCATGCTGAACGCCTTTCAGAACGTAAGTCCCGGCTTCGTGAAAAATACGATATCACCTTCTCCAAAGCAGTTGATGATATTTCACGCTCACTCAAATCAGATGTTGAAGCCGAACTTGAGGTTCGAATGGATGAAGAATTCAGCAGTTATCGAAATGCTCGCGAGGCTGAAATCCAAAACCGTCTGGCTCGTTACCGTTACGAACGTGAAGCAGAACTTCGTGATCAACTTGAATCTCAATACGAATCGAAGAAGACCGATTGGTCTGAGCGTCTCGAATTAGAATTCCAATCTCGCGAAGCATCTGCCCGTAAGGCAATCATGTCTGAGGTTGATGCAGGTTTGCGTAATGAACGCCTAACATTTGAAACTGATCTTGACCTTCTCAAAGAAGAAACTTCACTTGAACTTGAAGTTGATATGGAAGACCGGCTCAATGAATTCCGTGTTCGAAAGGAAGAGGAAGTTGCAACACAACTCGAGCGTCAACTGGACAAGCGTGAGGAAATCATGCGCAACAAGGCCTTGATTGACGTTCGTAAGCGAGAAACGCATATCCGTGCCGAAATCGAAGCACAGTTAGGATTGAAGCGAGCAGAAATAAGAACTCGCCTGCAGACCCTGAGCGAAAAAATGGATGCTTTCAAAGAAATGGCGGAAGACCAAATGCGAACCGCTATCTCAAAGCAAATTGAAGGTGAAATTGACACAGCAGAAACCGAAGTTCGAACTCGTGAAGCAGAATTCCGAGATCTTCAATCGACGGATGCACGTGCAGAAAAGCGCCAGATGTGGATGCAATCTATCTCGGGACAGAACGCCCCTGGTGGCATAGATGCCATGAATCCAGGCGCTTTGGGTGCACGTTCCAACGCTTTGGGCTCAAGTGCAGGTAGAGAAATGCGCGGGGTTCTTTCCGGTCAACAACAAGCCCCTCAACCCCGAATGGGCCTCAGTGGAATGCGCAGTCCAATGACCAGTTCTAAACCACTTACACCTCAAGTTGGAGTACCTCTTGCACGGCCTGTAAAGACTCCACTTGGTGGCGGTGCGGCTCCATCTTTGCCGCAACCGGTTCAAAAATTAGTACGATCTCCGCTTCAACCGGTCACTACTCCGGTTCCAGAAACCCAAATGGAGCAGGTTGTCGAACCCGTTGGCGAATCGGAATCAGAAGATGCTGAGCAGCCGGTTGTTGACGAATCACAAGAAGAAGAAATAACTTCGACACTGCGCCCAATTACCTCCGTCCTTGAATCCATTGGTACGCCATCAACTGCTAAAACAGCAACACTAACACCGAAGCCGGTTCAATTAATTCCAAAGAAAGCACGAGGCGCTCCTCCACAATCCAACCGTGGAGAAAAGCCTGAAAGTTCAGATGTAAGCGTCCTTAAACCGGTTCAGAAATTAACTCCTTTGAAACTCACGCCTCCGAGTCAGCAATCTGCTGATGAAGAAGAAGATGAAACCGAATGAAGAAAAAGTCCCTTGATGCCGTCAAGGGTACGCTTCATATTGCTAGAGGTCCTCGGGTTGCTATGAAGAGATTCGTCGTTCTTCTAATCGCAGCATTGATGCTCCCTGTCGCTGCAGTCATACCAATGGTTTCCGCATCCGGCTCAAATCTTGTTGACGCCGGATATACGCAACAGAACGAACCGAGTTTTGTTTATTGGAAACAAATGTATGACGGCTCAATTCTGACCGTTGATGATGAAGGAAACGTGAGTGTAAACAGTTTCGTTGGTGGTTTTCTTATTCCTCAATGGACGCTTGATTTGAACGTTAGCACTAACGCTGCTCGATTGGATGCAGCTCAACAATTAACGGTTGTTTGTCATGATGCTGGAGCGCTTATTGTTCATATGGATTTACAGATTGCAAACCGCAATATTTCAACTGCTGACCCCGTAAATGATGCTGACTGGGACGACCAAGGAGATCTCTGGTTGGCATACTATGCAGGTCGCCGTAGGGCTGAAGAAATAGATTCAGAAGGTCCGACGGGGGTTGTATCCCCTCAAATTCAGACTGGATTCAGTGCTTTTGATGTTCTCTCTGATGGCAGAATTATCATCGGCGCTTACGACAAGAAGGTACACGTATCTGATAATTATGGAACGAGTCTGACCACTCTCTCAGACTCGACAGCGATTGTCAATGTGGTAATGGAAGACCATAACGGAGACTTGCTGGTCGGTACTGCAAATGGTAAACTCTTCCGCTATGATACCTCTTCTTGGGCAGTAGAGACCCTAACGTTAACCCACGGTTCCTCTATCGTTTCCATCGAAGAGTTTGATAATTCCACTTATCACATTGGAACTCAAAATGGAAAATTGACTCAAGTTGATGTCGCTGGTTTTTCTGAAGGTGAAA
>CABYOM010000016.1 GCA_902520595.1 uncultured Candidatus Poseidoniales archaeon
GAACCAAAACCCTCACTTCCATCAAGCCCGAGACCTCTGTGAATGATGTCTGCTAAGAGATTGGCTGCACCTGAATGGCCCCAGGTGTCTGCTGTCGAACCTACCTCTATGAACAAAGATGGGACCTCGAGCCACGGCCCGTGATGAGTAACTTCCAATGATGTGTCAAAACCCTCAACTAAATCAGAATGTTCTGAAACTCGAATCAATTCTTGCCACCAAGAAGCGAGGCGTGGAGAGGGCGGAGGCGCATCTCCAGCTTTACCGCCATAAGGTGCGATTTCGTCTTGATTCAATTGCATCACACCAACTGGATGAAGCGTGAGTGACGGGCGTCCACTTGCGGCAGAATGGCGTGATGGGAATATAATTTCATCGACAATTTCACCTGTTGCACTCTCCCAACGCCGAGCGAGGAAGTCTTCACGAAGAAGGCTTCCCGGAAGAATCCAGATTCGAGCATGCAATCGCTTGAACGTCGAGTGGCCTTCGACAGTATCACTCGATTCCCAAAGGCCCATTTCCATAAGTGCATCAGATTGATTGGTTGACGCAATATCAGTAGCGCTCACCGCAATGAGAACCACATGAACTTCGCCCATAATACACGCTGGCGGAATGAACATTTCATACCTCCCTCATACGAGTATTGACAAAGAGGCACATGAACCACTCCCCATGCCCGATGCAAAGGTGGACCCGTTGCCGTTCCATCCTGCAAAGATTTTGGGTTGGGAATCTGGTTATGTTGCTATCGGGATTGATGGTGAATTCCTCGCTCTTGACTTGGAATTGAAACAAATAGGGGAGTTGAAAAAACCCTTTCCATGTCCTGCTCAACATGTGACAACGGTTGATGATCAACTGATTGCAACATGGGTTGATCATGAATTGATGTTAGCAAGAATGGCCTCCTTCGACCTCGCAAAGCCTTTCGCAAATGGCCCTGTGCGAGGTGATTTAAGAGTACGAACTTCCATTGATGCTGCTCTTCATCCAGCCCAGACCATATGGTCGCATGTGTTAGATGCAGAACCACTCTCTTTGTGCTCAAATGATGAGCAGTTTGTATTTATTCTGTGGAAAAAAGGAATTTATGCAATGGGGAAAGGTACTGGTGAGGATTGGAGAAAGCCTGAGCCTTCTTGGCCCGAACTGGAGAAACTGCCTCACGCAGATGTTATCGTTTCAGCATCTATTCAAGGAACAGCACTCCATGTGTGGTCGAAGGGAGGTGGTCACAAAATTTACCAAAGAAAAACAGGAGAAGTACTTGTTTCAGAAGTCATTCCGTTCGATGGAATTCTTGATTCGGTTTACAGTCACAATGAAAACCATCTGCTCTGCTATGAAAGTGGTTTTGTACTTTGGTATAACACAGAAGGAATTCAGAAAACCATTAAACTAAGTGGACCAGTACAATATGCTCTTTGGAACATTGAACAAGCATCATGGCATATTGCTGGATGGAGAGAGGAAGCATGCATCTCAATGCATGATCAGCAGAGCACTCCATTTAGAGAAATACCCGTGCAAATCATTCTTCACAATGGTTCAACTCTCCTGCTGCTCAATGACGGCACATTTGTTCATTCGTCCTACCCAATCTATTCACCAGCAGAAGAGTAGTTGATTCAACACGGACGAAGGATTATATGCTCTTGAGAGATAAAAGTTCCATGGATACTAAGATACTGATTGTAAGTGGTGTTCTTGCCATGTTGATGGTGAGTTCTGGCTTTGTCCTCATGATCGGCGAGACAAATAGTGACGAAGAAACCGAGCAAATCGAAGAACAGCAGGATTCAACACCTGTTGAAAACTCTCCACCTCAGTTATTCAATACGGAACAATACACCCACCTCTGGGACAATCAAAATGCGAGTATCGGTGGTTTTCTTCTTGATGAAGATGTGTCATCTGCAACGTTAACTGTCAGCATCATTGATTCGAACACATTGCAAGAAATAGGAGAACGTCGTGTTGTGTCTCCTTCCAGCGATGGTGAATGGACATTAATGACCGAGTTTTCTCAGCCGGGTACCTGGCTTGTTCAAATCCAAGCGGCTGACTCATCCGGTCTGACCAGTTCAGTCGCTATGGCGCAATTGACAATTGAGGCACCACTCGAACCCGACGTCATTCTTTCGACCCTTTGGATTCAACCCGAGGAAAATACCAGCATCGGTACGCTTCAAGGATTGATGTTACACATGTTCCCCTCTACCTGTTCTATTGAATACCACCCCCTTGGACAAAGTCCTGCCCGTCTTATTGACGGCGACGAAAATTCAACTACTGGAGAATACAGCATGTTCGTCAATACATCCTACCACAATACAATCGGTGATTTAATTGCCTCATGCGGACTGTTTTCTCCATCAACCTCGACAATCAGACTCAACCTTCCAGTACCACCTGAGCCTGAAACTGACTTGGACAGTGACGGCGTGCTTGATGATGCTGATGATTGTGATTCAACACCTGCAGGTGAACCAGTTTATTCTAACGGATGTTCAGATTCGGAAAGTGATGACGACCTTGATGGAATTATGAATAATATGGACCAGTGTCCAAACACTCCGACATCAGAAACAGTCGATAACCAAGGGTGTGCTGAATCTCAAAAAGATGATGATACAGATGGCGTGAATAACGTTCTTGATTTGTGCCCCAATACGCCTGTTACAGAATCTGTAGATGCTTCTGGCTGTTCTGCCTCACAAAAAGACGACGATGGTGACGGAGTGACCAACGATATCGATGAATGTCCCAGTACACCGGCAGGTGAGGCTGTTGATGCCGTAGGATGCGCGATTACCCCACCGACTCCCACATCGATGAAAATCCTCGCACTTCACGGAGGTGGCGACTCAGCTTCAGGATTAGCATCACAACAAGGAATGCAAGACCTTGTAGATGCCTTGCCTGAATTTGAATTTATATTTGCAAGTACTCCGGAAAGTGGAAATGTTTGGTATCAAGATCCGCCAGGTGGCAAAGGTGAGCCAACAACAGATCCAGATTGGGCTGATTTGTCCATTGCCTATCTTGACCAAATGGTTATTGATAACGGACCCTTTTACGGCTTAATCGGCTATTCACAAGGCTCAGCGATGATCCCCGTCTATCTTGCAAACACTCAGAACACCTTTGACAGAGTCATGCTTTACAACGGTTACTTGCCAACAACGCATCACGGCTTGATGGACACGATTGATGATGCAGCACCATTTTCGACTCCTGCAATGATTTTTTCAGGTGAAAATGACGGGGCTTTCAAAGATCTTGCACCTGCCCTTGCCCAGAAGTTCAGTGGCTCGCTTGATTTGCACAGCCAAACCGCTGGGCACCACTTGCCTTACGATACTGACCAACATTTCGACCAAATTCTTACCTTCATTCGAGCAGGACTTGAGACGTTTGACCCTGTTGATTCATGGTATTGCCAAGATGGAACCGGCCCATGGGTTAAGGATTACAATGGTGACGGAAATGGATACACTGCCAATACAAATGGCGTAAGCAGTGCTGGTGGGAGTGGTTCAGGACCTTGGTTCCAATGTCAAGTTTCAGTGACTGTTCAAAACGATGAGATGATTGTGGTGAGTAATGGAATTCCAAATCATGACTTCCTGAGTACGATGGGTTGCTGCGCTCCAGAAATGGATTACACAACCACTTTCCCACTTAATCCAGTTGACGATACCTCCGGAGGGCATGACACAACGAATTGTCCTGCTTCAGCAGGGCGTTGGGAATGCGTCCCTGACAGAGGCACTGTGGCCATGTCTGTGAACGGAGCGCCAATATTTGGTCCAGAAGAAGGGCCAGGGGGCGACGCCGTCGCACTTCATTTTGATTATTTTAACGAAGACCGACAACCGATTGTCCTTGGATGGTGCACGGGCCACTCTGCTGGCCCCAATGGTTATCACTACCACTATGATGCAAACTGTGTCTATTGGGAGCCTGAATCTGGAGAGACTATGGAAGACTATGATTCATCCAAAATTAAGAGTGATGAGCACAGTCCAATCATTGGATGGGCATTTGACGGCTACCCGATTTATGGGATGTATGGATACAACGATGATCAAACCTCTCTCAAAGCAATAACATCATCTTACGGAATCGAACGAACTCAAGAAGGGGGAGACCAAGGATACAATGGAATCGATGATTGGAATTACATTGATGGTGCTGGTGACTTGGATGAATGCAACGGAAGATTCGGGCCAACACCTGAATATCCTGATGGAATTTACCATTATGTAAGCACCCCGCTCTCAGGTTCACCAACAATGGTGACCGATACGAATGGACAAACTGTGGGTATGATTGGATTCCCGTATTTCCTTCTCTGCTATCACGGAGTTGCTGATGTCAGCGGCCAAGATGTCGGAGGCGGACAAGGCGGTGGCGGCGGCGGTGGCGGCGGCGGACCACCTGGCGGTAATGCAGCACAAACTCTGTATTCCCATATGCCTGAACTCCTTGATTCGGTTGAAGAACGAAACTATTTGCAGGGAGTGCTTTGGAATTCGACATGGATTCTTTTCATTATTCTAGGAGCTGCTTTCTTCCGTGGTTATCAAAAAAACAGGGGATGAGGATTCACAGTGAATAGGCTGGTATTGATTCTCGTCACCTTAATGCTCAATTCTGGATGCTTGAGTCCGCTTGAGGTTAACATGTTTGAAGGAGAAGACATCCTTCCACCTCAGCCTTATGATGCCTTTGACCTGCAGGATCACAATGATTCGCGATTTAACTCGTCTGTCTTGGAAGGGTATATTGTTGTTTTCGGATTCATCTACACCAATTGTCCTGACTACTGCCCAACCACAACTGCAGATATGAAATGGATTCAATCCCAGTTAAGCGGCCAAGAACGTTCGAATGTCAGTTTCGTATCAATAACGGTCGACCCATGGCGTGATGGGCCATTTGGACTTACTGAATACATGGAAGATTACAATGTGACTTGGCCTCACCTAACAACGAGTATTGAAACATTAGAAACACTATCGCACATTGAAAAAGTGTGGACTGATTTCTCCATAGGGCTCGTTCTCACTGAAACGAATAACAGTACAGATTTAGGACGGGGTCATTCCTTGTATTACGACATAGAACACTCAAATGGTGTAGTGCTGGTGGATGAAATGGGTATGCAACGAGTTCGTTGGACTCACGATGATTGGAATCCTGCTGGAATCCTAAATGACATACGCTCACTGCTGAACTGAATCATTCATTTTTGACAGTATAACCGCATCGTCCGCATGACTTGCGATCTTTGTGGACTGCAAGGAATACACCAGGGCCACATCCAGGGTCAGGACAGAACTCGGCGTTTCGAGTTAATGTTCCGTCTTCGTTGACGGTGTACTTCGACCACTTTGCTCCAGGTTTTGGACCGTCACCCATCACTCGTCACCCCCAGCTTCAGCAGGCGCTTCTTCCTCAGAGGGTGCTTCTTCCTCGGCGGGTGCTTCTTCCTCGGCGGGTGCTTCTTCCTTGGCAGGTGCTTCTTCTTTAGCAGGTGCTTGGGATGTTGAGCGGAATTGTTCATGCCGCTTGTGAATGAATTCAGGCTCAACTTTCATAGAAGCCTCGTCACCATAGATGAATGCCATGCCAGTCGTTAACGGCTGACCAAATCGGGTATTACATTCTTTGACAACAATGCAATCTGGGTTGGAACCGGGTTCAAGGGTTTTGACAAGATTCATCACAGCCTGGCGTGATGGGGTAGCTTGTCCCTCATGTTGCCAACTGAAATTTATTTCAACCCGGTTGAGTAACTTGTTTTCTTTACGTGATACAATATCCATATTTTCATCTCCTTAACGAACGCTCACTTTGAGAGCATACTTTCCTGGTTGGTCAATCTTCAATCGCTTTGCGATTTCAGAACGATTTGGGTTCATGATAATGACATAGCCTTGGTGCTCGAGAGAAACACGAGCATCAGGATTGCGAGGACAGACGTCCACGCCATCTTCGAGTACGAGGTGACATTCGCTGCATACATAGGGAACTTTTGCCATACATCACACCTCACTCGTTGTCGTCTTCTCCAAGCCAGTCGTGGCAGCCAAGACCAGGCTGCTTACTGGTCAATCCAATCTTTGAGCGTCGAGGATCGGATGTGTCAGGTGAAAGTGACACAATACGCGCTCGAACAGAATCACCAACCCCGATTCTTCGCTCGGATTTACGACCTTGAATGACTCCAGCCCCAACGTTTGCTTCGACTTGGTCTTCCATGATTTGTGATTTGTGAAGCAGTGCTTCCATTGGTCCAATGCGGACGAATGCCCCGAATTCATTGACTTCGGAAACAGCGCCTTCGACTACTTCATAATCGTCCATGCAAAACAGAACTGCATCAAACCGAACTCGTTGATAGATTGCACCATCGCCGTGAATGATACGGCCACGACCGAGAGGTTCGTGGTTTGAAGTGACCAAAATGAACCGGTTATCGTCATCAAAACGTCCTTCAAAAGCGGTCATTGAGAGCCGGTCAATGTGGTCGTTGAGTGATGCCCCTTTGCGCATGTACTCAGCTGGAATGCGGATTGTGTCTTCCTTTGTGACAATTTTATACATTGTGTTCACCTCAAACAGCTCTAAAAAAGCACTGATGAAGAGGAAGTGGGGAACCCATTCCGTCCTTCACCGGCATGTGCCTCAAGAGAGAAGTCGACCGTAGTCATTCTCGCCACAGACGACCCCTATTTAATCCACTCGCATAAGAAAGGGTTTGAAACAAGATGAAAAACGCCTCAGTCGTTGGATATGCCATCACATAAAAGGGCAGTTAATCAAAGATTTTTCATGCACATCGCCATAAGCCATAACAACCCCCCGAGGCCCCTACTATGCAATGACAAGTAGCACATTGCGTCGGGGAGGCAGAATTGCCTGCGCTGTTGTACCTTTGCTGCTGCTCGTACTCTCATCCCTTTCTCCGCTTCTTGTGACTGATTCAGGAATGCAAAATCACCTCGAAAAAAGCCAAGATATAGCCCAATCTTCCAGCAACCAATCATGGATTGGTCAAACTCAACCATGGGGTCAATATGCACGAACACCAACGCACAACGGAACAATGCCACCCCATGCTCAAGATGGCGGACCAGGTGAAGGAAGTGTAAGTGATGTTTCCGTTTTCGGCACCATCGATAGCCCTGTTGTCAACTGGGTAGGATTTGAAAATGGCGTTGACGCATACGGTTCAATTATTGCTGACTTTTCACAAAGCATTTCTTCAACAAGTGCGTCACAGGAACGGTGCGGTCAAGGAGAACTGTTTGGTGTTACTGTGTCCAAGGATGGCGGTGAGAGTACGCTCACTATACTCTCTGGTGATGATGCAAAAACGGCTTGGGAAGTGAATCTCGGTCAAACTAATGACATTCGAGCAACACCTATTGTTCACGACATCGACGATGATGGGAAGCCTGAGATTATTGTAGTCTATGATACATCAAGTGCACTTCAAGTTGAAATGTGGTCACCGGAATTGACCTGTTCGGAATCTGGCTGGCAGAAGACTGGACACAGTAACGAAAGGGTTTGGAGTTACAGTGACAGCGATTACCGCATCGGTATTTCAAGCCCACATACACCCTCAAGTCAAACGAGTCATCTCGCAGTAACACAGCCACTGCTTGCAGACTTGCAACTTGATGGAACACCTGAGTTGATTTTAGCGGTCGTAGATGAAAGTTCAGACGACCCTACAGTACTCTCATTCGACTTGACAACGAGTGTGCCATCCGAACCCGATTGGGATATCTCACTTGATCGAGGCACTCACCCCTCAGACCCTACATGGGCAGCACTTGACGGTTCTACAACCGCTATTGTGTTGACAACAATTGATTCGAACTCGGGTAACATGTGGGTATGGAGAATAGATGGGGCATCAGGTTCGCTGGATTGGGAAAGGGTTGCTCTTCAGGGCACGGATTCAGATTCCGACTCACCACGTCTTCGTTTGCCAGGCCCGGTTATTGTTCAATTGGATAACGATGATGCTCCTGAAATGATTCTTACAATACCAACCGATTCAAACGGCGCTACATCCGGTAACGGGGCGAGATACATCGGAATGGAATTGACCTCGACAAGTGAGGTGTTTAATTTCAGAGCACAAAATGGCTACGCAGATACACAACCCCTGCCAATTGACACGACTGGTGATGGTATTCATGACCGGTTGTGCTGGGTAACATGGTATTCTGAGTCATCGATAAGTTTCAATCGCAAAGGTATGGTCGGATGTCACGATATCAGCCTTTCAACACCCCTCAAAGAGTGGAGTCGAGATTTGCAGCGTGGAAACGGAAATGATAACGATGAAATTGGCGTATCTGCACCTATATGGATGGACATTAACGGAGATGAGGAACCAGAAATTCTTGTTGCCTTTGGACAGAGGCTCTGGGGCTTTGACGGTGAAACAGGAGCATCTGCGGACATCAACAATGCATGGTCTTCACCCCTTGCCATGCCCCACAGAGTTTGGGCGAGTCCGGCAGTTGCAGACATGGATGGTGACGGAACACTGGACATTTTGATTGGAGATATATTAGTCTCACAAAGCGCTCCTGATTTTGCTCCCCTCGCTGATCAGAGAGGAATAAGTTTCAACCCTGCTGAACCAGACCCTGGGCAACAGGTGACAATTACTGGCCAATTTTCCAACATTGGAACTGTGGAAAATGACGATGACCTTGATGCGGTTCTCCTGCTCAATGGTAATGAAATTGCTAGGGAGCGATTCGACGATGTTGAACCAGTATCACCCTCGGGGGAAGGTGGTCCTCTCACATTTAGCGCAGTAATCACTGCTGAACTCGGAATCCACAATGTCACGATGGTTCTCGATGTCAATGGGAATATTTCCGAAGCGAGAGAAGATAACAACGTAGCAACGACTCAACTGGCAATCGTTGAACCTTATGTGGCTCGTATCGACTTACCCATTGAGGCTCCACGAATCCCCCCTGGTTCAACAGAACTTGTATCAATCGAGCTACTGGCACTCGGCTCAAGAACAGCTGATTGGACGCTTAGTTGGGATGACAGTGCATTACCATCAGGATGGACATTTGCCCTTGATGGTGGCTCAGATATCCAACCAACACTCTCACCTGACAATCCCGTAACTGTTGGTTTCAATGTAGGTATATCGAGTGATGCACTTGGCGATGAGAACAGTTATGTTGACTTTACCCTAACACTTGACGAAGACTCAACGATAAGTACTCAAATCCAATTGCCAATTGAAGTTCTTCGCACCAGAGGCTTATCGGTAACAGGACCCACAGGGCTTGCTATGAGTGAAGGATATGGCCGTATCCAAGGTGTGGCTAATGCTTGGATGGTCGTTGAGAATCTCGGCAATGCTCAGGAGTCTACGACATCGATAGATTGGACCGCACCCTCTTGGGGTGGTTCACCAACTCTTCATGATTCGAACGGTAATGAGATATTTGCGCTCACCCTGAATCCGAATGAAGATGTTGAATTATTTGCTCATCTTAGCGTCCCAAGTTCTGTAAATCGAGGTTCTACCACATCAACAACGCTCACACTCTGTATTGGAAGTGGTAGTGAAACACTCTGTCAAGATATGGAAATTTCCTTCACAGCAGTTGATACTGTTGTATCTCCAATCCATACCCGAAGTCTCCCAAATTCTACACTGTCTTGGGATATTTCCTCCGACTTACCACAAAGCGGTACTCTTCAGTGGAACATGGTCGATGCTCAAATGGTCCAAACCAACTGGCTGTGGTCAGTAGGAGGAGACCTTGCAATCAACGGTTCAATTCTTGAATTGACTGGAAACAGTAATGGCGTTGCATCCGGTACTCTCAATCTCCAACTACCAACAAATTCCGTGCCATATCGCCATGTTTTTTCAACGAATGATGCAAATGAAAATTATTCAAATTTGACATTCTCATTGCAAGTCCTGCAAATCTATCGGTCACAAGCCACAATATTGGAGCCACTTCCTGATAGTGAAGGTTCAAGCGTTTCGATGAACGTCACTGAACCTCAAAATATTCGCTTAAGGCTCGAAAATCCAGGTAATGGGGAAGATGAGTTCTTGCTTTCAGCGCAGGCAAAATCACTCTCTTCGGAAGAGGAGGCTCCACCGGTTAGTTTCGTCTTTATCTCTCAAGAACAGCGAACACTGGGGCCTCTTGCTTACACTATTGCTACCGTTGAAGTAACGTTAGGTGCTGAAGTTACTGCCCAGACGCCGTTTGAATTGGAATTTCGATGGACATCATTAGGTGACCCCTCCGTCCATGACACAGTCACCTTACTGGTTGAAGCTGAACCAGACCACCGTTGGGAGATTAACATGACTTCGGGGGTTGAATATCAGGTCTCTCCAAAAGAATCGGTAAACATTGAATTTACAGCGAAAAATACTGGAAATGCAAACGATACGCTTCGAGTTGTCCCCTCATTCACGCACACCTATTCAGGGCTTGACTCATCGACATGGGTGACGTCTGTCTTTTTGGGAGAAGAGTTGCCTGTCAACCAGTCCGCTGCATACATTCTCAATTTCTCTGTGCCGGAGTTGGCTTGGGCTGAATCCGTTGCACATATGCAATTTGGAATATACTCAGAAGACATATGGATTCAAGATATCATGCTCAACTTTACAGTAATACATGAATCTGGTTGGAGATTTAACCTTGCCAATACGTCGCTTACAATCGACCCTGCAGGTCAGAACCTAACACTCACTGTTGACCAGCTAGGTAATGCCCCAACTGCCCCTTATTTTGCTAAAGCAGGTGCTGGATGGAACATCTCATATCCAGAAAGTGGAAGTGTTGTTGATCCACATTCATCTACTTCAGTCACAGTGTTTGTCACTCCACCAAATGGAGCAGTCGCAGGTGAAATAGGTATCCTCAAGATTCGTATTAGCGATGCTGATGGTTCCGGTTCAACAGTCCAAGAAATCCCAGTCCGTGTTGGTGACGCCCCTAACCTTTCAATCGCCCACAGAGGCATCTGGAAAGTCAATGACCAAGGTGGGTTGCCAACTGCTTGGATAGAAAATGTAGGGAATGATGTCGCCGTACTCCAACTCGGTGTTTCTGGATTACCCAGTGGTTGGGTTGTTGAAGGTCCAAGCCAAATGGTCATTGCTCCAAACCAATTGATTGGAATTCCTCTCAGCCTTCTACCAAGTACAGATTGGAATGGAGAGCGGTTTATTGCATCGCTTGAAATCACTCACCCTATTTTGGGTCTTCAACTCCATGATATTGAAATTGAAAGAGGTGCATTTGCATTTGCTTCTTCGCCAGTCGCTCATGCCGCATCTGGAACTCAAATGAGTATTGATATGAATACGAACTTGACGTCCAATAGTCTTTCAAGCGACCAAGAATTTAGCGTCGTTGAAAATTCAATCGTTATTGAGATGACGGGAACACGTGGTGAAAGTATTCTCACATCGATTGACGATTCAAGCGAAACTGTTTCAATCTACCTTGCAGGATATCTTCTTCCGAATGTCCTAACAGATTGTGAACTTGAAATCTCTGCATTCGCACAGCTAGGATTACAACCACTCGAAGGGAAAGTTGGTGAATGTTCTCTCACTGCTGCTGAGGAACCCGTTCAGGCGACGTTGGTTTTGGTAAGTAACACCGGAGAAAAAATCGAATTAGTTTCAAAATCCATTCATCTTGGCGCAATGGAAAATGGCACTTTTGAGGTAAATGTATCCGATTGGACCCCGGATGCCGGTGAACTTGAAGTCCAGATAATGGTCATTGACACATACGGACGGATTCTCGATTCAACATCAATTTCTACTGTTTCACGCAGCAGCGGTTGGAATATTGGAATCAGCACGTTCACAGTGAATGAAGACAGCGAATTGGAAATCAGTGTACTAAGAAGCGGATATCAGCGACTTTCGGACGTCACATGCCGTATCGATATAGAAAGTCAAGATTCCTCTTGGAGTGCAACACAAATTGTCGATGTTGTGACTCCAGATTACACGCCCACATTTGTGATCAAAGGAACTGAAGGAATTGCAAATCCAGATGACGGTATAGAAGAGTATCGATTAGAGGCAACCCTCTCATGTGATTCACCGTATGATGTCGATGACAATCCTGAAGATGATTCTACCACTGCCCGATTCACGCCAAAAAGTGAATCAATCGTCGAACAAAGCGATGTACTAATCAGCATTGTAGTTGCGAGCATTTTACTCGTCATTGCTTTCTTTGCAGGTGCATTTAACACAAGTTCAACAACCAAGCCTACTCAAAAGAAGAGAAGGGTGAAATCCACGCCTGCAATTTCTGATAAAGAAATCGTCAAAGAAAAAGTGGAAGAACTTGAGGATGATGATGAATTTTCGTTTGTCTTTGACGAAGAAACAAAAGAAAGTTTGGTTGAGGAGACACATGTGGAAGTTCCTGTGGAAGAAGTCATCATTGATATTGATGATGAAGTTGATTCAAGTGCATCTGGCCGCCTTGCAGCACTACGTAATGAGATGGACGGGGATGATCAAAAAAATCTTACCCGTGAAGAAAGGATGAACAAATTCTTTGCAGACAAGTGAGAAGCAAGGGCTTATGACAGTGTCACGGTGGCAAGTTAACATGGACCTTGAGAATTTTGAGGGCGGGACATCTCCATTTATCACCCTCGATGCATGTGATGGCGAGAGAGCAGAAAGTGTACTTTCGGCTCTCGAAGCGTGCATGAATGGCGACACTGAACAATGGACAAAGTTAATCAAAAGCGATGACGCTCTTAGAAATAGGTTCTTAGACCAAGGAATTGAAAACCCTGAGCAAAGAGAAAACATACCCTGGGATGATGCTTCAGTACTCTTCACGTCATCCGTAGAATTGTCGAAAGAGGGCACACCATTGCAGGTTGCAGACGCCCTTTTGAGAGAGAAAATTGGTAGGTTTCCTTGGGGCGATGGTTCACCACTCAGTTACATGCATGAATTTATCCGCCCGAACAGCAATCGTCATCGCCAACAAGGTACGGATGGCTATGAGGAAATTATTCAGTTACTGGAAATATTATCTCAGCGCTGTGGCCCGTCTCATGTTGGGCATGATCGATACCAAAACGGTCGGGGTGGGCTGGACATTCGCGGATTCCTAAACCAAGAGCAGGTTCGAAAATTACGATTATCACTTTCTGGCCGATCATGGAGCGTAACAGCTGAGGAAGCAATCGACGGTGGAATGAGGGATGTCAGTCGAAACCTCATTGCGATTCTACGTGGCGCAGAACGGCGAAATGTCGGTGTGCTGCTTCGCTCACATTCTTGATTAGAATGTTTGCGATGTTAGGCGCTCATACATTGAAGCGTACAAGTTTGCAGTTTGGTCTATGACTTCTTGTGGAAGCGCTGGAATCGGTGGGTCCGTTGTTCCTGCATCACGTGCTGCTTTGAGTTCAGCTTGATGTCCTGTTTCGATGTAGTGGGTTCGAACAGATTCTTTTGAAAGTTCAATACATTCACCGTTTGCATAGGCATCAGCATCCCACCAGCGGTCTTCATCAAGAGTGCCGAAAGTATCGACTAAGACGACTTTACGTCCTGGACCGAGTGCAAATTCTTTCTTTCCATCGACGTGAATAAGGCCATTCTTGGCAGCTTCTCGTTCGATAAGTGCGTCGACCTTGAGGACAGCATCAAAAATCGATTCAAGTTCGCTCGGGGTGATGTTGGAAATTTCAAGTGCTTCCTCATTGGTAATGTTTCGATCAAAGGCTTCGAATTTTGTAGTAACTTCAAGGAATGGTTTAGAAAGTTTTGCTCCATACTCGCAATCCTCTGCAACACCGAGTTGCTCGGCAGTAAGCTCGCCTCGCTGAAATCTTCTCCAAGCAGAACCTGAAAGATAATGCCGGCAAATAATTTCCAAAGGTACGAAAACCCATTCCATATCCCGAGGAATCATTCCCGGTTCTTTGATGACTTCGACTTTACGAACTAAACAACGTTCAGCAGCATTGACTTCAATCAGATGAGTTCCACATATTCCCTCATCTTCAATCAATTTAAACCAGTGCGCTGTTGTCCTGTTGAGTGATTCACCTTTACGTGGAATGAGTGATGGAATTATCTGATCGAACACTGAGATTTGATTTGTAAACCGAAATTCGAGAATGTCGGGGTCGTCTGTTGACCAAACTTGCTTCACTTTACCTTGATAGAGCATCTCTGCCATAGATTACGACCAACGACAAAGGCCTTTGAACATTTCAGTCGAAAATGAAGGATTAAATGAGCCCTAAAGCATCTTCCATTCGATTCAATTCAGGACCTGTTGTCTCTGTTCCTGCTACTGCGCCGTAATTTGTCGCACACACGCCTGCTCCAACATATGGAGAGCCGAAAGCAACTGTTCCAACCATCGGAGGAACACCAAGAACCTCTTGGATGATAAGAACTTCTTCTGGAGAAACATCAGGGTGAAGGAGTACGCCTTGATCATTGCAAACGCCTAGGCTACCTACGACGTCTTGACCAGCAATGGTGGAGACTCCAACCTGAACACCCATGACTTCAGCCATGATCTCAAGTCCATCTTCAGGTATGCTTGGAGATGCAATTGCTCCCTGTTCATTGACAAGAAGAAGATTCCCTGCAGTGTTGACACCGCCTTCCATCACCACTACATCGCCAAATGCTGTCAGCATATCGATATCTGATTCATTGGCAATGTCAGCAACTGCCATTCCACGGGAATTACCAGCGACCAGAGCACCGATGAGATTCGAACCACCTATCGAGATAGGGTGCATTTCAAGTTGCAGTGTAGTTTCAAAAATATCGAGTACATGTTGAGGCAACTCGAGAGGATGAAGCAAAACATCTCCAACAGCAGCCAAGTGAATTCCCACTTGGTCACTACCAAAAATATCCGCAGTATCAATTGGCATGAGGCTTCCTCCAAGCAGAGCGTGTTGAGTGATGGTTATGGTTCTATTGAACGCAAAAAAGGCCGGCACTCCAAAGGAGCACCGGCCTAGCGCCCACCGAGGTGGGATTTGAGGATAGATTCGAGGAGAAAGAAGAGGGGCACAGTGACTTCCTTTCCCGTGGACTCTCGTACCACAGTATTGGGAGAGACGCAGGCAGGCTTGACTTCTGGGTTCGGAATGGGACCAGGTAAACACTACCGCTGTGACCGTGCACCCATCTTCCTTCGAATCGGATCTATGAGTACGACGATAAACGTCGCAATGAAATATGAATTGGCATGAATTATTAGACGAAGGGCACTCAAGGTGCGGATACATACGAAAAAAAGATGCTCGAACGTTAGTGATGCTGGACTGAACACGTCGGAAAACCTTCGTGCTTACATCCGCATTCTATTAATCTCGTCTTTTACGAGTGTTCTGAGGTGTCTCGTCTTTGGGGTGGTTTCGAGCTTAGATGCTTTCAGCTCTTATCCATCAGGGCGTGGCTACCCAGCATTGCCTTGTCAGACAACTGGTAAACTAGTGGCCCCAAGCCCTCGTTCCTCTCGTACTAAAGGACCTCTTCCATCAGACACCTTACGCGATTCTACCACCAAGCAACAAACCTGTCTCACGACGGTCTAAACCCATCTCACGATCCCTTTTAATGGGCGAACAACCCCACCCTTGGGTCCTGCTGCAGACCCAGGATAGGAAGAGACGACATCGAAGTAGCAAGCCACCAGGTCGATGTGAGCTCTTGCTGGTGACAACTCAATTATCCCCGAGGTAACTTTTCTGTTATCTACCGGCCTCAAATATAAGCCTGGTAGGTTCGTTAGGCCCTGCTTTCGCATCGTCGATCGTTATTGTGCCGATCCACGTCAAGCCAGCTTTTCCCCTTACAGTTAACAGTGGAGTGCTGAACCACTTAAGCTGACCATTGGGCACGCTTGTTAGGTTTTCGAGCGCGTGGCGCCCCACCCAAACTGCCCACCAATCGGTGTTCTGATTAACAGTTAGCATAGTTACTCTCCAAGGGTGGTGTCTCTATTTTCGACTCCCCCCAGGACTGACGTCCCAGGGATCAACATCTCCCACCTACACAGTACATGGAAAGCGACTATGCAACGACAGGCTGCAGTAAAGCTCTACGGGGTCTTCGCTTGCGGGTAGAATGTACTGGACTGTGCGCCAGTAAAGTCAATTTCGCCGGACGTATCGCGGGGACAGTGGAGCCCTCGTTGGACCATTCATGCAAGTCGCCAATTAAGCGACAAGGTATTACGCTACCTTAAGAGGGTCATAGTTACCCCCGCTGTTTACTGGTCCTTCGTCAGGTTGAAACCCGATTTAAGATACCAGCACTGAGCAGGATTCAGGGACTATACACAACCTTTCGATCTGGCAGTCCCCTATGTTTTTATTAAACAGTCGGAGCTCCCGAGTCACTGCGACCAGATTGTTCCCAATCTGGCACTCCTTCTCCCGAAGTTACGGAGCTATTTTGCCGAGTTCCCTCGCGATACTTGTATCCGATACGCCTTAGGCTACTCACCCTAAAACACCTGTTTCAGTTCTCGGTACGGACATCCCATACGGCTTTTCACGGGACCTGGGACTTTATTTCCTTCTCACTGTGACAGTTCTCCAGAAATTTAGTGCAAGTGGACCTGACATATGATCCACAAGTTTTGCCCAAGCCGTCACCATTTTATGTATGGGAGGCATACGAATATTAACGCATTTCCCTTTCGATCATTTCGGTTAAGAATGACCTTAGGACCGGCTAACCCTCGGCTGATAAACAGTGCCGAGGAACCCTAGTTTATAAGGCGGTGCGGATTCTCACCACACTGTGCTGCTACTCTTCCCAAGACTCTCATTAGTATACGGTCCAGTAGACCTCAAAGCCTACCTTCCATCCATACACTACGCCGCGTTACCACATCATCTTTCGATGGTCTGAAGTATCGGTAATCAATTTAGCCCCGTCCCTTTTCCCGGCCCGCAAGCTAGACCAGTGATCTGTTACGAACTCTTTCAAGGATGGCTGCTTCTAAGCCCACCTTCTGGTTGTTTTCGACCACGGACACGGTTTGTCTGTGACACTTAATTGATATTTAGGGACCTTAACTTCAGGCTGGTTTGTTCACCTTACGTAATGGTAGCTTACCCACCATCACTCACTGCTAGTATCTACAACGATTACACCTTCGGAGTTTGGCAGCACGCCGAGGACTCGCGCCCCCTAAACGCACAATCAGTGCTCTACAGCGTAATCAATCTCCACTAACGTGTACCTACGAGTACTTTCACGCGGAACCTGCTATTGCCCAACTCGATTGGACTTTCACCCCTATACCCAGCTCGTCCGAGCGATTTGCAGATCAGCAACGGTTCGATCCTCCACCCATCTTTCAACGGGCTTCAATCTGGCCAGGCATAGATCGTCGGGCTTCAGGTCCTCCACCATTGACTCCAAGCGAGCACACTTCGTCCCTCACAGTAAACTGCTGCGGACTTGTCGGTTTCCCTTCGGCTACGCGGATCAACCGCTTAACCTCGCCAATGATCAAGACTCCCTGGGGCATTTTTCTAAACGCACGACTGGACGCTGCTCATATCATCGCTTTCACGCCCAATCAGCCTGTACCCAACTGGTTTCACGTTCTTTTCACATCCCGCTAAGGATACTTTTCAGCTTTCACTCACGTTACTTGTAAACTATCGGTCTCGAGCTGTATTTAGGATTGGAAGTATTTGCCTCCCACATTCACACGCGATTTCCAACGCATGCTACTCTTTGACAGTCACGTGGTCATATCATATACGGTTACGGGACTTTCACCCTCTCTGGCTGTGCCGTTCCAGGCAACTTCACCTTCTATGACTTAGACGATAGACTGACAACCACATCTCCCTCACTTTCGTTTCGGGATTCGGCTTGTCCTATTCCGTGTTCATTCGCCACTACTAACGGAATCTCTTTTGATTTCATTTCCTCCTCCTACTAAGATGCTTCAATTCGGAGGGTTCCCTATCGCATTTGCGATTGACGCCGGAGCGTCAGGAAGTCCCATTCGGCCATCTGCGGATCCATGGTATACATGCACCTCCCCGCAGCTTATCGCAGCTTGTCACGACCTTCTTCGGCACTCGAGCCGAGCGATCCCCCAGTTGGGTTGTAGCATCACATGTATGTTATCACACACCATATGAGTAACCCTTCGGTATCTAATTCATGCCAATTCGGCTTCCACAGAAAACCGCCTCCTCAAGGACGGTTCTCCTCTGCCCTTCCCCCGGCACATGGCATGCTAGGGTGCTTAAGCATCCCCCCGACTTACCACCTCTATATCAACGAATCGGTAAGAGCACTGGGGAATGGTCTCGAAAAAAGGTCTCAAAAAAGCGTTATTGCTCTACAATCGCTCAAGGAATATTTTTCCAATTCTTTACCCAAATTTATTACTGACTTTTTGGTGGTATTTTGGAAGAAAATTACATACAAAAATCAACTGTTTTTTGTTAATATTACAAACTCAATATGATAATTTCGACATGTTGGAGGTGACAATTTCGTCTTGTTTGACCATGTTGAGCACCTTCAAGGCTTGGCCACTTTCGCCAAGACTTACAAGAGATGCAGCCTCTAAATTCGCACTCTCAGCAGTCTTTGAATGACTTTTTTCATACATGCTGATGAGGGCAAGGGCCTTTTCTGCACGCCCGCTAACGAGAAGTGCATGGGCTAAGTTCAGTAGGATTGTGGGATTTGTAGGAGCTGTTTTAGCTGCCTCTCGCAATGCCAAAATGGAAGATTCAAACTGTGTTGAAGCGAGTTGCTGAATTTCTAAATCAGCACTCTTCGCCATGACTAATGCACGTTGCAGCAGCGCCAACCCATAGTTATTGAACACGGCTGAATCGCCTGGCATCTTTGCAGCCATTTTCTGAAATGCGATTGCCGCTTGAGCCCAAGATTCTTCTCCAATTGCGTAGAACCCTTCTGCTAGAGTATCTTCCATTTCAGGAAGCCCTTCGAGTCGAACACCCAATGCCTTTGCAGGGTGCAAGTCCAGGGAGATAACGGCTGAATCAGGATGCAAATCTTCGCTTCCCGTTGTATGCAAGAATGACTCGTGAGGCTCATCATTTGTGTGAATGACTTCAACGACTTGATCCTCCATGGCATAAATTTGCTCCATATCAACCGGTGAAGCATCAATTCTCCACATGTCCGGAACTTCTTCAAACGGCGATTGGGTTGGAATTTGCTGTGTGACTTGTGCGGTTGAGATTGGAACTGGAGCCACGCGAAGTGGTTCAGGAGTGAACTCCTGAGGCGCTGGAGGAAGCGGGGCTGAGGTCACGGGCTCTACTCTTGGGAGAGAGGGTGCTTCAGGCATCGGAGGAAGGCTGAGTGGAGGGGGAGGAGGAGGGGGAGGAGGAGGGAGGGATTCGAAAAGAGGAGGGGTTACAACTGGCGCCTCATCAATAATCTCTGGCTGAAGGGGAACGAAGTTGGATTCATGAGGTTTTTGTGATGATTCACTGTCATGTTTTTCAATTTGCGGAGATACTGCTACTTCACTTATCAGGGGCAACGCATCCTCACTTTCATCAAATGGCATTCCACCAGAATAACTTCCAACTCCGAAAGGAAGACGAGACACATGTGTATTAGATTCTCCAGAAAAACCGAATGGAAGTGAACCGGAAATCGACTCCTCAGCGACTTGCACTTCTTCCTGTACTGGGGGTTCAATGCCTTCAAGTTCGTACCACGAAGCAACGGCTTCGTCAAGACCTGGAACTTCAGATGGAAGCGCAGTAGCATCGCCATCTTCCTGTGCGAGGTCGACCAGAAGTAGACTTCCGCAAGCCGGACATGCCGAACCTCCTAAGGAGAGTAGTCCGCAAATTTTGCATTCAAACATACACTGCCTCAGTTCAACGAGGAGTGCGCAGCACTTCAACTCGACGCTTCATCGATTCATTCTTCAGAATCACTTCGACCATGAACGTTTCGAACCACAATGTCAACGAGGTTTTCAACAGCGTCTATGATTTCTTCAGAATCATCATCTACCAATGATTCTGCAAAACTCTTGCCCTTCGAGCGGCCTCTTGCAACCTGCCAAATAATTCCAAACAGTGTAATTGCAGTAAGAACGAGTTTCCATGTGGTTGCTCCACCGTCTGCGCCAACGACATAGACTAAAACCATGTAAAAGGAGACAATGGCGGTTGTGAGAATCATAATTGGGAATCCTGCTTTGAAAAATTCATTGAACGAGATAGGATAACCTGCTTCTTCAGACATACCGGCAGTCACGACATTTGCAGAAGCACCGATGAGTGTTCCGTTACCACCAAGACATGCACCAAATGCGAGGGCCCAGATGAGTGGGTTCAGATCAATGTTGAGTTCATATGAAATTTGTAGGACGACCGGAATCATCGTTGCAGTGTAAGGGATGTTGTCAATAAACGCGGAGGCTATTGCTGATACCCAAAGAATAATCAAAACAGCCGCTGCCAATCGCACCACGTCTCCTTCAGCATCAGAACCAAACATTTCAATTCCTTTCGTAACATACTCGCCGATGAAGGAGATTACTCCCAAATATTGCAAAGCATGAACGAGAACGAAAAGTCCTGCAAAGAACAGAAGCGTTGTCCACTCTACGTGTTCAAGGGGCTGTTCCAAATCATGTCGGTCTGTAGCGAGAAGCATCACTACCGCGCCAACAATAGCAATCCATGACACAGCAATGTGCGTTACGGGGTGAAGGAAGAAATTAAGAACGACCAGAATGAGAATAGCACCACTCACTTTCAGCATACCAGCATCTTTGATTCCGTATTTGGACTCAAGTTCAGCGATATCCCGAATTCGGCTTCCTGAAAATTCTTCAGCATAGAACCACTTCAAGAACATGAAACTCGGTACGACTGTCATCAAAATACCAGGCGCCATTTCGATAATGAAATCGTTGAATGTAACACCTGAACTTACCAGGTCGAGATAACCTTCACGGACCAGTCCCTCTTGCTTCATTGCTGCTTCTTCAATAGCTGCTGAAGAAAGACCTGAACCGATCATAATGTTGGGCGGGTCCCCGATCATAGTAGCAGCCCCACCAATATTTGAAAACAAGACTTCCGAAATGAGCAGTGGAACTGGTTTGATGTCGAGAACTTTCGCTAATTGAATAGTTACTGGGGTCAAAAGCAGCATGGTCGTGACATTGTCAAGGAATGCCGAAAGAACTGCAGTAACTGAACAAAGAATAACGACCAGCGTCCATACTGAACCGCCGCTGCGTTTGTATGCTTGAACAGCAAACCACTCAAACAAACCAGTGTGAGAAAGAATACCAACCATGACCATCATTCCAAGAAGTAAACCAATGGTTTCCCAATCAATGAGTGTGGTCACTTCACCAAGTGTGAACACTTGTTCAGAGTAATAACAGAGGGCTAAAATGGCTAAAAGTCCCCCAACTGCTGCTGCCAAAGTTCGATGAACAACTTCGGTAATAATCAGTGCATAGACACCGAGAAGAATGGCTAAACCAACCCAAACCGCTTGCGAACTTTCAATCGAAGTGAATGGCGAGCCACCAGACGAGGAACCAGCTGCTATCGAATTAGTGGTGAACATCATCGTTCCAGTAAAAGCCAAGAGTCCAAGAGCGATATACTGAGAAATGTGGCGACGACGACCGAGTACCATACCTGCCTTCATGTGCACGCCTAACGAAATCATCATTTGAGTATTTCCTTGAAGGTGGTTGGTCAACGCCAAAGAACACCGACATTTCCTCGTGCCAAAACGACAATTGAACTTGTTCGTTCAGCCAAATGTGACCAAACTTCTGAAATGTCTTTACGCTCAAATAATCCTCTGTTTAATTTTATTTTGACCAAGTTCCGCTTTTGCAGTTGGGATTCTATTTCTGATACCAAGGTGTCAGTAATTCCGGACTTGCCAACTCGGATTGTAACTTGAAAATCCCGGGACATTGCCTCTCTGCGAATCGATTCAGGAATGTCAGTACCCATGATGTTCAACCCTCCGAAAGCGCTCCTGTTCAAGTATGTGACCGTTGAAAATCTATGAATTCTTTGAGGTCTTTTTACGATGCGATTTCGGACCACCGCCATAACGACGCACCGAGATACAATCAAGGCACGTCACAGTACGTTGTCCACCTCGAATTCGGACGCGCGCATTTTCTCCATAAGTGAAAGGAACGAGGCATTTACGACAAAACAAACTCCGTGCACGAATTGGTATAGGTATTCGATGCCGTCGTGAAATGTTGACCAAATGCTGAATACTCGATTTTACGACCTTTTCATGATGTTGTGTGGGATTCTCTAGAATCTTAATCAAGCGAACCTGACTGGTTCGTGCCAATTCACGTCGGTCGATTTTATCCCTACGACGACGTTTATTTCGAGAACTCAAAAACCCACCTCATTGCTCAAGTGCCGCAAGGATATCAACTGTAATTTCATCGATAGCCCTGTCACCGTTTACAGCATAAAACATACCTTTCTCACGATACCAATCTGCGAGTGGTGATGTCTGTTCATGATACGTGCTGAGACGTGAATTAACCGTTGCCTCATTGTCATCTGACCTACGCTTTTCTTCCCAATCCTCACACAGACAACCGTCTTTACCGATAGGATTGAAGATATCATGGAAAACACTGCTGCAATTTGCGCAAGAATAACGGCCGCAAATACGTTCAACAATCCTCTCATCGGGGACTTCGATAGCGATAACGTGCGTCACAGCGGTGATCTCAGCCAATGCCTCTGCTTGGGGAATGGTTCGAGGAAACCCATCGAACATGACACCTTTTTTAGCGTCAGGCTCAAGAATTCTGTCTTTAATCAAGTCAATGATGACTGAATCAGGAACAAGTTGGCCCGATTCCATGAATCCTTTTGCAACCATTCCTGTTTCAGTACCGGCCTTGACCGCTGCCCGTAACATATCACCGGTCGATACTTGTGGCAATCCAGTTGCATCCATAATTCTCTCTGCTTGCGTGCCCTTTCCAGCACCTGGGGGGCCAAACAACACAATACTGCTCATACACAGCCCTTGAGACGCATCATATTAGAGGTGTGCGTGGAGGACTACTGCCGATCGAGCCATTGTTGACCGTAGTGCTGCCACTGTTCCATTGTCCACCCATCAGGCAATCCTGATGCTGGTAATGGTGGGCCAAGTGCAGGCGGCGGGGGAGCTACTATCGGCAACGGTAGAGGAAGGGTGGGAACAGGCTTCGGCGGCATTCCAGCTGGTGGCAATCCCATTGGCAGAGGTTGTGGAGGTAATCCCGCAGGTGGCAATCCGAGTGGAACAGTAGTTGCAACTGGAGTTGCAACTGGAGTTGGCATTTGCAAAGATTGGGCAAGTGCTGCAGCAATCTCGTCAGACGAAACTTCTCCGCTTGCGAGTTCGTCAACTGCATACCCAATATCCAAAGCATTCTCTCTGCGAGTCCCTTCAAGATCAGGGTCAACAAAGGCTCCAGGGGCAACCAATTCATCTCCAGAATCGGTCAATTCACCACTCTTCTTCATTCGCAAGGCAAGAACCACTGCTCCAATTAGCAATACAGAAATGAGAGGGATTGAAAGATAGAGAGGCAGGAAACTGAAAAGACCTTCAGAACCTACAGCAGAATCGACAGACGATTCAATGGCAAGTGTTCCGTAAATTTCAGTCCCAGAATTAAGAGTAATCGTTGTCAAAACTTTTCCTTTTTGGGCGTCATCTGAAGGGGTAAGGTCAATTCGGAGAATCACCTGTTCTCCAACTGCAACATCTGATATTGAAGCAGGTAGACAGGAAACTTGCCATGCGTTTGATGCATTTCCATCTTCATCCAATACCTCACCCAAAACATCACCGCTTAGAGGAATGTTACCGTCATTACGGATGATAATATTCTGGGTAACAGTGTCTCCTCTCGAAACCAGAATGAAAGGTGTTATCGATGCGTCTTCAACGGTTATGTTCGCAAAAGGAGACGGTAAAACTGAAACCTCAACAGTAACGGAGTTTTGAATCATTCGACCGCTGTTGAATCCCGATGCAGTCACAACTATTTCGAAAGCTTTCTCAGTAGCAGGAGCATTCGCTGGGGGGATGAATCCAAGGCGAATTGTTCTTTGTTCACGCGGTTCGATGTAGCTGCTCGGGTTGGCAAAACCAACGGTCCAGCCGTCAGGTGCTAAACCGTTACTCCAATTCAACGATAGAGGTGCGTTTCCGGTATTGGTAATTTGGAATTCACCGAACGAAAAGTCGGAAGAAATCATTGTAGGAATTACTCCACCATCAGGACCACTGAGATCCATTGAAAGATCGTCCCGAACCTTCAATACGGTCGTATTTGAGACAAAATTTTGTGCATCCATTTCAGTACGGATGACGAAATTATTGACCTCACCTTCTTCAGCAACAGGCGGAACACCAAAGACGAAATTAACTGTCTTGACTTCACCGCCCTGTAAACTCAGAGATACTTTTCGACTGTCTGTCTGGTCTTGATACGACACTTCAATCGGCCAGAGTGGGTTCGAAGGTTGAACAATGACATCTAAATCAAGTGCGGTATTTCCAGTATTTTCGATGGTCAGATTGAGTGAAACTTGTTCACCTGTGTCGACCAAAACATTGCGATTGTTAGCAGAAGGCCCAATCGCACCAATGTCATCATACAAGTCGCTGTCAAACGATTCCTGTGGAAGAACAAGTACGTCAACAGACTGAGTAAAATTCATTGTTGCGTCATTTTGTGAATTCACCCAACACGTCACAGTATCCGAGGAGCCGGATACTGGGACGCCGTTTGAAACTGGAGGGACGAATATCCGAATATACATCGGCAAGGACTCTTTGATGTTTAATGGTTCAAATTCAAGTGTAGATGAATTCGACCCACCCAGCATAACTTGCCACCGATTTTCGGAAGTGCACGATACAGTATACTGGCCAGGAGTATTCCCTATATTCATAACCGAGATTACAAATCCAGTTGAGTCTCCAGGGGCTGCAGACAGACCTGTGATTCCCGCAGCTCCAATGTTCACAGCATTGACTTCAGGAACGACGATTGTCACCCGTTGCGTATGAGATACTGTAGGTTGGGCTTGGTACCGAGCAATGATGTCTACGACAAAGGTTCCAGCTCGAGCATATCTGGGAGACGTGGGGTCGCTCAAATCTGCATATTCGTTTTCGAGGTGAACCGTGAGCATTTTGAAATCACCTGTTTCACCCTGGCCTTCAACGACATACGGACCTATTTCAGAGACGCTTTTTGTCCAATAATCCTCGGGAGCAAGTAAGAAATCAGGACGGCCTGGCTGAGGCATTTGTACATTCGTAACTGAAAGTGTGACACTTTGTTGACCGGTTCCTTCATGCAGGATATGTATGGGGATATCAATTCCCGTTTCGTTGAGAACATCGAATGTTTTCATTGCCGATAAAGCCCTATCCTCAGGGGTTGTAGGTGCTGCACCATTTGCATCCAATGCGACAACTCGCACACCCAATGCAGTGACTTCAATATCTTGAGTCCACACATTGTTATCAACTCCGTTTGCGGCGTCGTTCATTTCTGGAACTTGGTCAAGGGTGTCGATACTCAAACGCATCGTATGCGTGCCAGTTGTAGTAAATTGATGCTGAAGTAAAAAGGAGTCAACTATTCCAGCTCCAAGTCCGGGTCGGTCGGCATCGAAAAGCGTTTGATTGGTGGTCAAATCTTCTAAGGTCACATGGAAAGAATCCGATGCTAATGTCCCTTGATTAATCCAGCCAAGTTGAAGGGTGATAAGGTCGTTCTTGAGGGGCTCTTGAGAAGAAGGAACAATACTTCCATTGTAGGTTGCCAAATCTGATTGGGCATTCGGTGTAGCATCAGCGACCATTACCAGTCCAAACGATTGAGAGGTTCCACCTCTGTGAGCAACTTTCACTTGCCACTGACCGGTTGAAGAGAGAACTCCGGGTGCTACTTTTATGCGCTCAACGTTGTTGATTGAATCAGCAGTCCCACCGGTTGTCGAATATCCAGATGAGAAATCATTGCCTAGCCATTCATTGCCAGATGGATCTACGAGAATCAAATCCAAATCATTGACCAGTCGAGGGGTTGATTGAGCTGCATTCGCACTCCCTTGTTCGTCAGACCATGCGAGAGTAATATCAATTCCATGGCTTGGATCAAGATTGAAAGCATAAAGTAATCCAAACCCAGCATCAATCTCTTTATTTTGGTCAATGAAGGTGTTGAGAGGAGTGGTACCATCCATTGGCAGAACTGTTCTGTCAAGGTTGATTTGTCCCCAACCCTCTTGTGAATTCGGTATGTCTGCGGCACCTAAATCTGTGGCTCCATTGATGACGACTGCCTTTATCAGGGCAGCAGAAGGTGAGTTAAGATTCATTTCTTCACGCAAAAATTCACGCACAAGTGCTGTCGCTCCGCCTGCGATTGCCGTAGCATGAGAAGAACCGGAAAGAGAGATGTAAAGGCTGCTTCCATCAGCGTGCGTTCCAGAGGCACATCCAAATCCTGCAGGTGACTTTGCTTCTTCAGCAAGACCCGAGCAGATGTTCATTCCTGGGGCAACAATATCGGGTTTAATGCGTCCATCGAGACTTGGCCCTTGACTCGAGATATTCGCAACACTTCCAGCAGATGAACCCGTATTGGAAGTTCCCACTGCAAGAACATTCTTAGCAGTTGCAGGAGCAGAAACTTGCGAAGCACCCTGAGCGCCACGGTCACCTACAGAAAACAATGGCAAGACCGTTGTCTTCTCGTTAACCAGAAGGTCGACAGAACGTGAATCAGCAGTGTATTGTCCATAATTACCGTTCGAACCCCAGGCATTAATTGCGATTCGCGCAGTTCTTTGTTGAGCATCATTTAGCAGGTCATAAATCGAACCCAAGCGTCCAAAAACGCCTGTAGGGTCATGCTCAAGAGCATACATGACGAGGTTAGCACTGGGTGCGATTCCCTGCGCCGATGAATCTCCAGAGCCGTCACCTAATACTGAAAGGGCAACGTGTGTTCCATGCCCTGTGTTTGTATCCGAAGGGGAAGGATCAAGTCCAAAATTGGTGTACACTCCGGCAACGCGGCCCAAGATATCTGGATGGTCTTGGTCCAAGCCTGTATCGGATATGGCGATTGTCTCCCCAGAACCGTCGAGCGTAAACGGGGCATTCGAATTGACATCTGTGACACCGATAAGAGCGCCTGCAACGGCATTATGAACGACCATACCTGTCGTTGGCTCAGTCCAAATAATTCGACCGTCATTCATGATGTTGTTGAGCAGGATGGACTGGGATGACGAATCAAAATGCACTTCGCACATACCGATTCCACACCATGCCTCACTTGCACCCATTTTAACCAAGTCAAGACTGAGTGTGTCAAGCCCTCCGAGTGCCAAATCCAATGAGGGAACAATTGCAAGGTACGTTGATGAAGAAGGTTGGAGAAGGGAAGTGTGGATACGCCATCCTGGGTGTTGAATCCCCGCCCACCGGACCCGTTCATCCTCTTGAAGTAAGGAGAGTGAGGGTAGGGCTGGAGAAGGTAATCGAATCAACCACCCCTCATCTGCGATGAAATCCAGCGGAGTGATTGAATGCTCTTTGACCAGTGTTTCGAGAATAGCACCATCGTGGTGGTGCAATTGAAGAATTGCCAGAGCTGTTTGTGTTGGGTCGTTGAGATTATAGAAATGGTCGTCTAATGTTGGACCATCGGAGAGAAGAGGATCAAACTCTCCCCCTTGAAACCGTAAGATTCCCGAAGACGGGCGCAGTTCAACATCCCCAATGGGCATAGATTCTGCGAGATTCCATAGTGATGCGGCAAGTTCAAGCCGTTCTGCTTCAGAATGGGTATTCTCAGTGAGTTGAACTTCGCCCAGAGAATGTTCGGATTGGAACAGAGGTGACAACGATGTAATGAGTAGCAAGAAAAGCATGAAAACGGGGCGGCGCACATCTTGCATAACTTGTCGAAAGCAAGTTCCCTTTTCAACACGCCCCTTGTCTGTGCCCCTTAGGGGCACACAAATCAAAGGTGATTGTATTTGGAAATGGCAGCATCGGTTTTATTCACTGAGACCATCCAATCCTCTTCAATTCCAGTGAGAGCACGTATTGCGTCAACATTCTCGGGAATGACATCGGACTCCTGATGAATCGCTTGGAAATAGTAAAGCGTGTTCCCTTCAAGTTTCACTCCATCTTCCCAGATGAAAATCTCGTGTAAATCGCCCCACTTACGACCAATGTCACGTGCGAATTCCATAACTTCTGCCGTAGTAGTAATACCAGTTTCAGCCCCGTTCATGATGACGAGACGAGGATTCTTCGACCACATGTCGAGAATAGATTCTGTCGTCAATCCGTGACCATCTGGCAATGTTGCAGTGATTACGTGAACATGCATGATGGTCGTTGGCACAGCAACTGCCATCGAGTTGATTTTAATTTCCGGTTTGACAGTCATCACATCGGGGCCGTGATGGGAAGGAACTTTCAAAACAGGTTTGATGGCATTAATTGGTCCCTTGCTGGAATCTCCCGGATCGGCTGCTCTACGAATCATTGTACATTCGACCTTCAATTCGCCACAGTGTTCATACAACGGAACCAAAGTTCGAGAGAGACCGGTCGTGTTGCATGATACAACACGTGTTCCTTCGACATTCAAGTTTTCTTTATGATTTGCTGAAGAGGTGTAGGACATACCAGTCATAGCATGTTTTTCTCCGCCCTGAAATATCCATTTTACACCGGCTTTTTGATAAGTCTCTTTATTCGATGCGCCAACTTTTCCAGGTGAGCAATCAATGACAATATCTGCCGCTGCAAGTAAATCTGACAAACCTCCATGGCACGTATAGCCTGCCTGTGCAAAAGAAGCAATTCGGTCTGCATCGTCAAATGTGCAGTAGAGGGGATACCCTTTACGAACAGCCAAATCACATCCAAATGCAGGACGCGTTTTGGTAACGCCAACGATTTCCATGTCATCTTGAGCATCAACTGCATCAGCAACCCGCTTCCCGATTGTTCCGTATCCATTGATGGCTACCTTAATTGTCATGGTTCTCAATATACCTGCCTTTGAAGACCCTCTATTAACAAATCGTTAGGACAGATGGGAAAAAATGGCTCAAACCTGAGTGTTATGAAAAGAGAAAAATTGTACTTTTATCAAGAGAGGGTATATGGATATGGAACAACAGCAAACCATCATGGCCGAACCACGAGAGGTTGTTGAACGCTCGTTCAAGATTAACGAGAAACTCGGTCCTCGTCTCATTCAAGCCGCAGAACAAGATGCAATTCTTCGCATCGGCTGGACCAGTGCTGGAGACCCCGTTCCGAAAAATGGTGAACTCGGCTTGTGTCCAAATTTGCCTAAGGGCTCTAAGATGCGGGCCCTCGGAGTTCTCGGTTCCTGGGTGGCAGCATTCGGCAGCGGTGGTAATTTTACAATTCAAGGCGATTCAGGTGCTTTCCTCGGCGCAGCTAATCGTGGAAACACCATCATTTGCGAAAAGATCGCTGGGAATTATGCAGGATATGCAATGCGAAGTGGAAAAATTAGCATCATGGACGGTGTCGGAGATGATGCAGGTGCTTTCATGGAAGGCGGGGTATTACTGATTCGAGGCTCCGCAGGTGAACGAATTGGTGGCGGCATGAAGGATGGCCTAATTGTTGTTCATGGCGACGTAGGTAAATCTCCTGGTGCAGGAATGACTGGTGGCAAAATTGTCATCAATGGAAGATATCCAAGCCGCCTCCCGTCTGGTGTCTCTCAACGTCTTCTCACCGCAGCCGAAGTCAAATCAATTAACAAAGAGCTTGATAATGAAGGAATGGAAATTCCAAAAGATGCGGCATGCCTTGTTCCAACTGAAGTGTTACAAGTTGAAACTCCAGAACCTCCCGTCTCAT
>CABYOM010000017.1 GCA_902520595.1 uncultured Candidatus Poseidoniales archaeon
CTTAGAGGCTGTACCATTTAACTTCAACGGATTGTAATTATATAGGTTGAATGAAATAAATTCGTTACAGTTTCAGTCATTCATTTTACGGAATCTAGAACTCTTGTGTTCATTTCGGCTTGATGCACAGAGGGATTCCCTTAGATAGAAAAGTCAAGGTGGGTTGACACATGTCGAGGAGGCTTTCATCGCCACAAGAACGCCTCATTCGCCTTCTTGGGGTGTATTCTCAAACGCTTGAAAAAGCATGGGACGTGACTCGTGAAATTTCTCTTCCTGGGCTCAGCGAATCTCTAGGAGTTGTCCGTTCCGCACTCAATGCACCATTGAATTCCCTTGAAAGTGAGGGTTTAATCTTCAAGCGAATGGCACATGTAGTAGGTGGTGGTTCTCGTCGCAGAAATGTATACCATCTTACCAAAGAAGGGCGGATTCTCTTCGATTCATTAGGCGAAGAAACACTGAAACCTCGTAAGAGCAGTTCAAGCGGTTCAGTATTTGGTGACGTACCTCAAATTGGCGAGGTTTTTGGACGCTCTGAACTTATTCAAACAGCTCTTTCCTTGTCTGAGAAACATCACAGTTTCATCTTGAGTGGTCTACCCGGTATTGGGAAAACAACAGTAGGAGTCGCTCTCGTTAACGATTTAATTTCACAGGGTAGAACACTTCGTTGGGCAACTGCGGATGAGTTTTCTGATTTTGAAGCATTGTGCTCTGCGATGGTTCTTCCAGAAACCCGTCCATCAGATTTTGGAGCATTATGTGATTATCTTGCAGACCAATGCCGAGGTGAACTCTTTGTTTTTGACGATGTCCATCTCATTTCACAACGCCATCTTTCACGTTTTCATGCATTCTGCAAACAAATCGAAGAAGCGCAAGGTCCAAAATTCATTTTCATAGGAAGAGAGCCACTTGTCTCCTTCGAACATGTAGAACGCCTCTCAATTCCACCTTTGGATATTCCCGATGCTGTGAAATTACTTGGAGAGTTCCAAAACGAAGAAGAGCGTGAGCACATTGTTGAACGTTTAGGTGGGCACCCTTTAGCCATTCAATTGTATCACAAAGAAACGACTTTGCCCGAGGCAAATTCAGACATCCAATTGTATGTAGAGGATGTTGTATTATCGACATTGGATGATTCAACCCGTTCAGGATTGGACCACCTTGTTCTTCTTCCTCGGCCTATTGAAGCAAGCAAAGCATACGATGACGATGTGGTTGGCACCCTAGATGAGTCTGCGTTTTTGCGTTGGACTACGGGGATGGAAAAAATGGAATTGCAACACTTGATTCGAAATGTTCGTCGTTCAACCATGAGCAGTGAAGAAAAACTGAAACTTCACAGAGAAGCAGTCAAACATTGGGAATCTTGCGCTCAAACACTTGATGATCAAATCATTCTGCTTTACCATCGCATCAGCGCTGAATCCGAAGACCTTGATGCATATTGCAATTCTGCATATGATACACTTGCATCAACGCACAGCAATGCACTTTCCATTCTGCTTGAACAAGCTATAGAAGCCTCTCAAGAGCCTACTCATCTTCATTATCTTGCAGCGAAAATCGCCTTGCAACGATGTGAACCCGTTCATGCGCACAATCACCTTTCTTCGATAGAAGACGAAGGCTCGTTCAATGAGATTGCCATGAATCTTGCATATCTTGAAGGACGAATTGGTGATGCAGATTCTGCAATCAAAAAGGGGTTAACTCTTGGCACTCAACAGCAAAGAAATCAGTTGGCGATTTCAGCAGCATCTCGCCGACTAGATGACCGTAGAGAGATTTCTCTCAACAAAGAGAATATTTCGGAAATCAAACATTACCTAAGCCATGTCGTTCTTCCAGATGAACCAATACAACGAACCGTTACGGTTGTTGCGCTCACGATGGTCCAACATGCATTAGCATTGGTTCAAGCCAACTTTGTGAAGGCAGAGACCCTTCGCGCAACTCTTGTTTCTATTGGAGGAGTTGATGACGCCATTGTTTTGGGGCTCGAAGCCAAAGCAGCGTTGTGCAAAGGAAAAGAAAACAATCAATATTTATCTGAAGCAATCAAAATTACTCGAAGAGCTATTGAGCAGCAGAACAGCTCAATCCATCGAGATTCATTACGTATAACCCTTGTAGAAGCATTACTGGAGCACGATGAAGAGCAAGCGAATGCTGAATTCCTTTTCGTATCCAAACCGAATGAATCAGAGAAAACTCTTCTTCATCACAGACTCGATGCACGATGGTGGATGTGTACATCACATCTCAATCCATCGTTACGTCAAGCGGCTCTGAAAGAAGCGATAACAAAATATCGATTAGCGGGATGTCCACGAGTTGCAAATACGATTGAAGCAAGACTCCACGCTATGCTTTGACGCACATCAGAATGAGTCATCTCTCTTGCGATTGAGTCGAATCGCAGATGAGACTCCGTCTCACATTTCATAGAACCCTTCAAATGCTCTTTCACTCAGCAGAAGGTATGGACCTTCAAAACCGTTCTTCATATGGGATTTGGATTGTTCTTTTTCTACTCATTGCAACCCCTTTTACCAGTATTTCTTCATCACTGTATGACGAAGTTGGAACGGAAAATGATTTTGCAGAATCTGCGACTCCAGAGTTCGTAAACGCACGTGCTCAAACGACTTGGACAGGTTCTGTAACGGTGACTTCAACGTATACTGTTTCAGTCTTTGATGAATTAATTATTTCACCGTGCACGCAAGTTGAGATGGGTTCAGGAGCACGAATTTATGTTGAGGGTCGTTTGACCGTTGAAGGCACTGTTGCTTGCCCAGTGACGCTCACTTCCTTAACCGGCTCTGACCACGAAGGAATTCAATTCAACAGCAGTTCTAACAATCGCGGCTCACTCCTCAACAATTTGACCATCGAAGATTCAATTTATGGTATTACAATGTATGGGGCAAATCCAGTCATTCACAATCTTACTCTTCTCAATCCGGATAGAGTTGGCATTGACATGTTCAGCAACTCTGCTCCACAAATATATGATTTAGTCATCAACCAAGCCGGTAGAGTGCTTCCATTCCAAGGAGATTGGAGATATGGATTGGGCTTATCCATTGGTTCGGGTTCTACTCCAATTGTTGACGGTGCTACTTTCACTGATCATCTCACTCGTGCCATCAATATCTGGGGCGGTTCAGGCGGTGTTCTTCGCAATCTGGTGATGAGTAATATCAGCGGTTCAAGTTGGGCTATTTCTGCTGGAGTTTGGATAGAAGACAGCCAGCCACTTTTGATAAATCTCAGTGTCGATCGCTCCGACCATGGAATTGTTGTTCGCCACATTGATGATGGAGGTTATACCCGTGCAGTTTTCCGAGATTGTACAGTGAGTAATTCGATGTATAGGGGAGTATATGTCGATAAAGAAAATCACTCTAATTATACCAATTATGAAACTGCAGACTTCACGAACTTAACCGTTACAGGAACGGGTAGTGTTGGCGCCAAAACCGCAAACATTGCATATGCTGCAATCGACGTCAATTCGACAGGTGCTTGGTTCGAGAACACGGTAATTGAAAATTCAACCTCTACCGGTGTTCGTTTGTATTACGCTGATGCTTCAACGACGTTTAGAAATCTCACTATTCGTGATTCAGGTGATCCAGGAGAAGGACCTCACAAAGCAGGGCTTGCAATAACTTGGATTTTTACATCCGCTCCAGTGTTCGATGGCTTGGAGATTTCGGGTTCAGTAGGTCCGGGAATACATTCTTACAAGGCAGAATGGGAAGCAAATAACGTGTATTTACACAATAATTCTGAAGATGGCATGTATCTGGATTATTCATCAGTACGGATGACGAATTCGACGTTTGAAAACAACAGTCATTCGGGTGTTCATTTACTCGATAATATCGACACGCATTTGGAAAACCTTACCGTCCAATTCAATGGATTCGGTGGTAACAGCGATGAAGAAAAAGCCGGTATCCATTTCGACCGTTCAAAGACGGTATCCCACCCACAACTCGACGTCATCTGCTCAAGTTGCGATGTTATGAACTCTGCAGGTTCTGGAATCCTCATTCAAGATTCAGCTGACCTGTGGTTAAACGATATTTACCTCGCAAACAACGGGGCAAATTTCACCCCTCTGCATGCCGATAATTCCGGTTTAAATCTCGGCCAACAGGGTGGAATCATCAACATTGACGGTATTGAAATTCATACAGAACGTGGAACTGGTACCGACATACCGGCTGTTGAAATCAATCAAGCAGCGGCCTCGATTGATTCTCTATTGATGCATGGTAATCATTCTGGAATTGAATGGAATGGGCAAAATCATAACAATTACCCCTCAGAGATGAGCAATACTACATTCAGCGGTACGCAATGTCTCAAATTGTTGAACCACCTCGAATTATCAGGTACTGGGAACACCATTTCTGCAGCATGTACGGGTACTATTCAACTTGTGAACAGTCAAGTGAACTGGTCAGGCTTCACCGATTTAGGATTAACACCGACCATCCTTCAACTCGATTTAAATTCTGATTTACATCTTCATCAACCCGTCAATTTTGATTTCACCCAATCCTCTCCAACCATCGCATCAGGTGCCACGATCGATGTTGCTTACGACATCGATGTCTGGGTCATTAACAACAACAGCAATGGTATTCCTGGTGCGAATGTTGGCGCGTCCTTCTCTCAATTTGAATCAAATGTTCAAGACTCTACTGACGAACTTGGCTATCGGCCACTTCCAGATTTCATTGGCCAGCGTTGGACCAATACCGGTGCCTCAAGTTTCACAACCGTAACCGTTTCATGTGGCTATGACAGCGTTTCCAATTCAACGACTGTGACGTTGGACCAGGACCGCTTTGTTCAATGCGTTCTACCTCTTGAGAATCAACCACCATTTTTGATGTGGTCAACACCGGAAGGCAGCTCCGTTTATCCATCGCAAGGAGGGGTCGAGTTCAATGCTTCAGATTCATGGGACTTGGATGACGATCCATTGACCTATTCTTGGAACAGCAGTCTTGATGGTAATATTCTCTCATCGTGCACCGGGACATGGCAATCTGCCAACGGCCCTGAAAACGGCTTTGCCTTTACTGCTAACGGCCAAGACACCTATTCATGCTCCTTGTCTGATGGAATTCACGACATTACGCTGGTCGTGTGTGACGATAAAGGAAATTGTGTTTCGGAAACTCGAACCATTGAACTTGTTAATCAGGCACCAACTATTCTCCTTGATGTCAGTCCTGAAATGACGCCCTGGTCAGAACTTGTAATCCCTCGAACCCAGCATGTTGTGTTCAACTTGACTGGGACTTTTGACCCAGAGGGAGATGCATTGAAATGCTGGTTTGACCGTTCATATCTGCCGATTACCTCAGAAAGTTCAGTTGTTGGCTGCCCATTGGAGATGTGGATGAACCTTTCAATGTCTGAAACAGTCCCATCGACTTTTGATGTGATTATTTACGTATCTGATGGCCTCAACTCACCCACAAAGTACACAATTCCTGTCGAACTGTTCAACGAAGTTCCTGAACCCGAGTTTACATTAACTCGGCTTGGAAACGCAAGCGAAGATCAAGTCACTCTTGACGGGTCGGCAACCATCGACCCTGAGGGTGATATTTTAGAAGTTGAATACTGGTCAAGCCTTGACGGACAACTCTCTTGGAATAATACTGAGGAAGGGAAGATGTGGACCGGGTATCTTTCACGAGGAGTCCATTCTATAGAAATGAGAGTCGTGGATGTTCGTCCAGAACACATCAATGCGACAAGGGTAAAATCTCTTCTTGTGAATGTCGAAAACTCGCTTCCTCGCACTCTTATTTCGACACCTCTATCAACTCAAACATACGATTCCTCTGAGTTGATTTGGTTCTCTGCAAACGGTTCTGGGGATTACGATGCTGCGTGTTCAACGTTCCCTATGGATGGCGATTGGCACTGTGCACAAGCAGAACCTTTCAGTGGTTCAGAATATCTTGTCGTAGTATGGAGCAGTGATTTAGATGGACGACTTACGCCTGAAGGTGAAGATTGGCTTATCTTTGAAGGGCGTTTAACTACCGGAACCCATACCATTACTTTGAGTCTTGATGATGGAATTCATCAACCTGTGAATGTCACTCGAACGGTTGAAGTTCTCCCCTCAGCACCGCAATTAGATCTTTTGACACCGCTTGATGGAGACGCCTATTCCTCCAGTTTCCAAATTCAATGGGATGCGCGAGAATCCGTTGACTACGACGGTGACAATTTCACCATGTCTATACGAAGCGATTTACTTGACGAACCTTTGTTTACCGATGTATCTCCTTCCCAAATTCATTCTTCTTCATTACCAGCAGGTGAGCACACCATCAAAATCACCCTCACCGATGAGACTGAAATGGAGCACATATCGTTCATTACCATCACAATTGGGCAGTCTGACCCAGTTGCTGTTCTCTTACAACCTCAAAACCTGCTCTCTATTGCACCCGGTGACTCAGTGGTCCTCGAAGAACAATCCACGGATGCCGACGGTGATATGGAGGTCCGCGAATGGCGTCGATGGCTTCTAACGGGCGGCTATGAAGTTCTCTCAACCATGAGTACTGATTCAATTCAACTTTCTCCTGGCCAGCACCACCTTTCTTTGTATGTCAAAGACAGTAGAGGTGCATCCCATGAAGTCCATGTTAACATCACCGTCCAATCAAGCCTGCCGCAACTTTCCAACCTCACATTCACACCTGATACTTTGATTGCTCAAGAGAAAAACACCTTTACCGTTCGAGTGATGATGAACGACCCAGATGGAACGACCCAAAGTGTTCGAGCAACAGTTGTGTTCAATGTTCAGAATTGGGCATTCAATCTAAGCGATGAAGATGGGGACGGATATTGGGAAGGCAGTGTAGATATGAACCCCGATTCGGCAGGCCGTCCTAATCTGAAAGTGATTGCAACCGACGGACTCGGCGACGATGCGATGGTTGATATCATCAGTATCACGCTCTACGTTGATGAAGCCGAAGCCGACAGCAGAGTTGCAGTGTTCATTGCAGCAACTTCAGGTTTCGTCGGTGTCTTAGTCGTCATTGCGATCGTCGCCTTGCGTCGCCAGAAGAAGGCTGAACTTGCTATGATTGATACTTGGGATTCGTTCGATAGTTTCTCTTCACCGTCAACCAGTCAAGAAAAATCAGAGAAGCTTGAAGGTGGCGCAATTGATGGTGCACAAGAAGTTCTTGCTGAAGATGAAATTCTCGAACAACAGAGCCCATCAAATGCACAAGAAACTGCTGAATCTAAACCAGTTACTGGTATCGATTTAGATTGGGATGACGTCTAAGTTTTAACCTCAAAAATTCTTTAATCTAAGAGAGAAACCACTCGCTATGGACACTTCTTGCTTCCGGTTCAATCAGCCGAATTCGTTCTCATTGGCCAATACGCCAACGTCAGCCCCCGAGGAATTTGATAAAGAAGTCTCCAAAAAGAATGTTAAACAGCTCACGAAGCGTATTCAAGCACTCCAAGAATTGATGTGGGCAGAACACAAACAACGTCTTTTGGTGGTTTTACAGGCTATTGACACAGGCGGAAAAGATGGGACGATTCGAGCGGTTTTCGGTAGAACAAATCCACAAGGTGTTAAAGTAAAATCTTTCAAACGCCCTACTGAAGCCGAGTTGTCTCATGATTATTTGTGGAGAGTACACCCGCATGTTCCTGGAAATGGCGAAATTGTTGTGTTCAATCGAAGTCATTACGAAGACGTCTTGGTTGTCAAAGTTCACGAATATGCGCCGTTAGAGGTTATTGAAAAGCGCTATCAACATATTCGTAATTTTGAACAAATGCTTGCAGATGAAGGTACAACCGTCATCAAAATATTTCTTCACATTTCGAAAGACGAACAGAAAAGACGTCTTGAAGACCGATTAAATCAACCGGAAAAGAATTGGAAGTTTGAGATGGGTGACATCAAGGAAAGATCGTATTGGGACCAATATCAACAGGTCTTCGAGACAATGATTCAAGAAACTTCTACGGAACAAGCACCATGGTATGTCGTGCCTGCTAATAATAAGAAATACAGGAATGAAATTATCTCTTCGATCATCGTTGAAACATTAGAAGGGCTCAATATGCAGTGGCCAAAACCTGCTGAAGGTCTTGAAAATATTCGAATCGAGTGAAGAATCACTTCTTTTGTTCGGGCAAATCTTTGTTCAACGAATCAGGATTTGACTCACGGCCACCCCAAGGTGATACGGTTCGATGTAAGCCAACTCTTCGAGCGAAAAGGAACTTGAAATTCTTCCACCCATCGCCCCATGTATGGATTTCTGCTTCACCAACTCTTGGACGGTAAGGAACTGAGATTTCAACGGCCTTTTTCTTGCCAAGAACCCGACGTGCGAGGATTTTCATTTCTTCTGAAAGAGGCATTCCATCGTTGGTTGGCCGCATGGCATCGTTATCGAAAATGGATTTACGGAAGACCCACATTCCAGATTGAGAATCTTTGATACCATAGCCAAACAGCATTCGTGCGGTGAATGAAAGTGCCCAATTTCCAAAGCCATGGATTCCAGACATGGAGCCATCTTCTGCGAGAGAAAGGCGGTCACAAGTGATGAAATCGAGGTCATCATCGAGCAAACGTTTTACCAAGGTAGGGACCAATTCAGCAGGATACGTGCAATCCGCATCCATCGTGACAATGATATCGTTTTTCGCAACATCAAACCCCGTTCGATATGCCCGTCCGTATCCCTTTCGAGTCTCAAGGTGAACTCGGATTTTCTTTTCCAAAGCGATTTCTCGTGTTCGGTCGGTTGAGTTGCCGTCAACGATCATAATTTCGAGGTCTTTGCACCACCCACGAGGAATTGCATCAATGGTGGGTCCGAGCGCTTCCTCCTCATTTCGTGTCGGAAGAATTACGGTAACCGTTACAGGGAGTTTATCGCCCATGTAACCCCCACTTTCCTCACCCCCTTGAAGGCATTGGGTTGAAAAGTCGGTATTTTTGATGTTGTTATCGGTGACATTGAAACCACCACGGCCTCTGCCGCACACATGCACATTGCCATGGTATCCGGTGAATACCCTCCTCGATGGGGTGGTATCGGTTCAGTGGTCTACCATTTGGCTGGGCATTTAGCACAGCGAGGGCATAACATCAGCATCATCACTCGTGCACACAATGGACGTGCTCCTCCGCAACAGGGAGTGTCGGTGATTGAAGTTCCTTGGCTCAAGGCACCGATGGCCTTTACTCGTTCGTACGGAAAACATGCACTGAGTGCCCTCAAAGTTCTCCATCAACGAGAGCCAATCGATGTAGTTCACACCCTTTTACCTCTAGTGAGTTGGACCAAAAAAGAGTTTAGAATGGTCGAAGACACAATTGCACCTGTCGTTTCAGCGCTTAACGGGAGTTGGATTGGTGAGCGTGAAGGAATGCGTCTGGCTGCCAAGCATCGTGAATCAGCAACCTGGAAAAACCCAAACGACTTTGCCATATTGACCACTGCCAAATGGTATGCAAAATACGAGCAAGCGGGGGTGACGGAATCGTCGGTATGTGTAGCCATCAGTGAATCGACAAAGCAAGAATTCCAGCGATGGTATTCCCCTCCCGAGCAATGGAATTGTGAAACGGTTTTGTATGGCGTGGATCATTTGGTATTTCGACCGCTTAACACCGATAATGAAGAGGAACAACTTGATCACGAAGCGCTACGAAAGAAATACGACGCAGCTGATGAAGACGCATTGTGCGGACGTGCCTCCAAGAAGACTCCACTCTTACTCGCAGTTGGACGCCTTGTGGCCCGAAAAGGCCATCGGACTTTACTTCGGGCTATGCCAGAGATTCTACGTCGATATCCCGGTGCGCGTTTGTGCATAATCGGGCGAGGTCACATGGGGAAAACACTCCTCAAGCAAGCAAAAAAGCTCGGTGTAGGTCATGCGGTCTTCATTCGCCCAGGCATGTCTTTTGAAGACCTAGCACAGCACTTTCGTAGTGCGGATTTAGTCGTTTATCCTTCATACTATGAGGGTCAAGGATTGATTCCATTAGAGGCACTGGCAAGCGGGACACCCGTCGTTACAGTCGACCAAGCGCCTCTCACTGAAATGATTGATTCAACGGTAGGAGAATTGTTTGAAACGGGTAATCCGGCAGATTTGGCGAATGCTGTCTGCCGTTCTCTTGACGACCCCGAAGGTCGAACTGCTCAAGCACTTCGAGGTCGAGAACGAGTCCTTGACACCTATACCTATGAACACAATGCAGAAGATTACGAAAAGATCTATCAAAACCTCGTAACCCCTACTTGACTGCTAACATCCTTTGGCGGAACCTCCAAAGCACTCCGCTACTACAACTCACTATGGCGAGTAAATCTCTGGAGACTGTATTGCTCGCCGAAGAGTCTACTTCTCCCGATGAATCTGGGAAGCGCGACCTTAATTTAGCGGCTGGCTCGACGGTTGCTTTCGCAATTATTACGCTCCTTTTCGCTGCGATTTTGGGTCCTTCAATATCCAACGGAATAAATCCAAGTGAAGTTCAAGAATCCTACAAAGGAGACCAAGTTTATTTCACTTGGAACGAGCCAGAATACATGCCTCGTCACGAGGAATGCATCGACCCTAACAACGGTCAAGATCCGGGTTATGAAGGCTATGGAATCGGTTATGAGCCAAGTCTTTCCATTGACAGTCAAGGCAATTTATTTGTCACTGCACACAAAGATTTGCGATGGGGTGGAGAGGGTAATCCATTCGCTCCTATTATCGGTGGTAACCTTGACACGTGGTATGCGTGTCAAGACGGTGAAATGACAAGTTGGGATTACTGGGCTTCTTGGTTCTGGATCTCTAATGATGGTGGCAAGACTTGGGGGCATGGTGAAAATTTCAATCCTACTCCGGGTAATTTAGGAAACTCTGTTGTCGGTTCTGCAGCTGGAGCCGGCTCAGAATGCTTAGGCGATGAAGGAGATATAGCCGTAGATGCAAATGACGTCGTCTATTACCTTGATACGACTCTTGAAGACAACTGGTGGCACATGTTTGAAGATGGAGGCACCACCTACATTTCACCTTCAGTTTGTGAGCGAATGCAAACGATGGCGGCTGATGACCGACCTTGGGTTACTGCACAAGGAGATGGCATCATCCACTATCTTGGAAATTCTGGTGCTTCGCCTCCTGAATGTTCAGGTGACGTTGGACGATACTGGTATTATCACTCAGAAACCGGGCGAGCCCCTTTCTCTCAATGTTATGCTATGCCCGGCGGATGGTCAACCATTTCCGCTCAAAATCACGGCCCCTATGTCTTTGTGGCCCAAGAGGATGCAGACTCCTCGACTGGAATCGTCCACGTTCGAATCAGTGACGAGTATGGCCGAGGAACCGGGCCGAGTCCGAGCGATGGCACATGGCAAGAGCCCGTCGACGTCGGACCACGAGAAGGTAATTGTCCTGAAGGATATCCCGTTGTGAACAACAATGAAGGTGGCATGGTTGTGGTTGTATGGGCAGATTGTCCAAATGGAAACACCGGTGCTTGGGAAATGCGTGTAGCGGTTTCTTACGATAACGGTAGCAGTTGGCAATCATGGAACGCCACTGCGTTCGAACGCGGCATCCAAATGTATCCTTTCGTTTCCATAACAGAAGACCAAGTGGTGAGTCTTGCTTTCTACGGTCTTGATTATGACCAGAAGAACAGTGATGATGGATATGTTGCAGGTAAGGATTGGTATTTGTATGCCGGTGCGCTTCATCACCCCATGGAAGGCGATGAATGGGACTTTAGAATCGTTGATCCTACACCTCTGCATACCGTCACCGACTACGAAGAAAGCAGTGGTGATACGCATGCATTGCATGATTTCTTTGAAACGGTGATGTCACCTGATGGTTCTTGGATGGGGATTGCTTACCAAGAAAATGTTGGACTGCATCCCTTCGAAGAAAATGAGGAACAGCGTTACATTAAATTCATCCGAGGTGATATTTCTTCTTCGCACAGTGTTGCTGACCAATCCAATTCTCCCTCGATGAAGATGCCCGTATTTTCGATTGATGAACTGATTCTTGCTGCACGCTATGAATGAACTTCAATGACACCCTACGGGTGTCAGCCAGTAGGCGCGGTGTTCATAGGCACACCACCTATTGGATAACCATGCTCGCGAAGCGGTTGATGGCCATCTGCCTCGCCGCGATGATGCTCTCGATGCTGCCACCTGTTTCTGCAGATGACGATATTCAGAGTGCGAATCCACTTACCGATGGCGTTACGTCCAACGGTTATGTCTGCGACCCTGATTGCGATGCTGGACAGGATAAAGCCGATTTTTGGAAAGTTGAAGCACGTAAGGGCGATATTGTCCAAGTTTCTTTTTCCGGTTCGATGAATGGTCCTGCATGGTGGTGCCCTGGTGATGGATGGACGGGTCGATTTTCGTTGCTCGACGCTCAAGGCGGCGTCATTGTTGACACCTATGCGGATGACAATGCCGCATCAAAAGTACTTTCCACGACCGTGAACACTGCGAGTTACGTCTATGTCAAAGTCAAGGCTGATGACTCTTGGTGTAACGATGGTTTTGATTACACGCTCACGCCTTCTATCGACAAGGCCAACCGTGATTACGATGAAGACGGATTCATCGATAACGACGATGACTGTGATGACCTTGTAGGAACTTCTACCAACGATCGAAAAGGTTGTACTGATTCGGATTCAGATGGTTGGTCTGACCCCGATTCTGGATGGGGACCACAAAATGGAGCTGATGCCTTTGTCAATGAAAACTCACAATGGCTTGACAGTGATAACGATGGTTATGGCGACAATCTTGACGGATTCGAAGGCGACCATTGCCCATTCCGTAGAGGCTATTCGGTTCTCGACCGCTTCGGTTGCTTAGATTCTGATGGTGATGGCTATTCAAATGAAGACCCCGGCGCTTTAGACGGCGTCACTGCATGGTTTGCTCATCCAGTTGGTTTTGGTGATGCATTCCCGCTCGATGCGACTCAATGGAACGATACCGATGATGATGGTTATGGTGACAATTGGGAAGATGGCGATTGGAACCTTTCTCGAGCAGGATGGGGTATTGGTTCGTGGCTGTTTAATGCCTCAACTCCAGATGCTTGTCCTTTCATCACCGGCACTTCCACAGGTGACAGGTTCGGGTGCACCGATACCGATGGCGACGGATTTTCGGACGGAGATCTCAATTGGACCAAGTCCAATGGTTCGGATGCTTTCCCTTTGGAACCATCACAATGGCAAGACCGTGACTTTGATGGTTGGGGTGATAATCAATCAGAAGGTGCTCTTCAAGTCGATGATTTCCCTGATAATCCAACTCAATGGGCTGATACCGATGAAGATGGATGGGGTGATAACCAATCATACGGAGCGACACAAATCGATGATTTCCCATTTATTGAATCTCAATATCGAGATACTGATGGCGATGGATATGGCGATAATCTTGGCGGTTTTGAGGGCGATGTGTGCGTATTTTCTTCTGCTGAAGAAGTCGAATCTGGCTGGATTTCACGCTACGACCGTCTTGGATGTCGGGATGTTGATTCCGATGGATATTCCGACCCGAGTAGCGATTGGATTGCCCACCCGAATGGGTTCGCAGATGCTTTCCCAAATGACGAAAGTCAATGGTATGATACCGATGATGACGGCTATGGAGACAATCTCGAATATTTCGACGGTCAAACCATGAGGGTTGCTTATCGTGGAGACGGTTGCAGGACGACAGAAGGAGCATCGACTTTTGACCGCTGGGGATGTCCAGACAGTGATGAAGACGGATGGTCTGACCCTACCAGTTCTTGGCTGGCTAGCCCTGGTGGCAAGGGCGATGCTTGGCCGATGGATGTCACCCAATGGCACGATATTGACGGTGATGGACGTGGCGACAATCCTCTTGGAACGACTGCAGATGTCTGTCCTACACAGGCTGGGACATCAGTGGGTCCATCTTCAGGTGGTGACCGTTGGGGTTGCCCCGATACAGATGGTGATGGTTGGTCGGATTTAGGAGATGCCTTCATCCATGAACCAACCCAATCTCGTGACACTGACGGAGATGGTTTTGGAGATTCAAAGGACGGCAACCAAGGCGATGCTTGTCCCGAAGTGCGCGGAACTTCACTTCTTGATCGTTTAGGCTGCCGAGACACCGATGGCGATGGTTGGTCTGACCCTACCGATTCTTGGCAAGCTCATCCCTACGGTTCAGCAGACTCATTCCCAACCGAATCACTCCAATGGCGGGATTCAGATGGTGACGGTTTTGGTGATGTTCCATTGGGCGCACTTCGAGATGATTGTCCGGATGTTGCTGGAATCTCAATGCGTGATACCCAAGGCTGCGTTGACTCGAATGGTGACGGATGGTCCGATTCATACGGAGAGTTCTCGGCCGCAGTTGCTATTCTGGGAGAAGACCCAGCAGCCTCATGGTTGACGTATCTTGTGATTGGATTTGGGTTCATTTTAGGGGCGATTTTAGCACTCATTGTTCGGAAGGGCAGAGACAGTGATATGATACAAGATGAATTATTTGAATCCAAAGAAACTGCTGAACTCGACGCTCTTACATTGGAATCCATGCCTGCTCCAATGATACCTTTGGAAAACCTCCCCCCTCTTCCAATTCCTGAGGGAATGGAGATGCCTCCTCCTGCGCTACCAGAGCCAGAACAAGGAGGTGAAGTCAGTGAGTGAGTCGAAACTTTTCCTTTCGACGCTTCTCGTTACTCTCTTACTGAGTTGTATTGCTTTACCCCTCGGTATTGTTCAAGAGGTTCAGGCGGAAACTTCTGCTGTTGAAGACGCCCTTTCCGCAGAGGGGTTGACTTTGGTCGCTTTACGTAACGACACAATGGACATGAACCAAGACGGCGAACCTGATGCAATCCGAGTCGTCGTTATTCTCAACTCAAGTTCTGATTGGACTGAAATTGAATTGCGATTGTACGGTCTTCACAAAGACAAGGAAGTTCAAGAAGACAAATACATGGCTTTTACCGGCCAATCCAATGCAAGTTTGGTTTACGATGCTTGGTCTCAAGGTGAGCATTCACTCCGTCTTGAGTTTGTCAATCAGGACGGTGATAAAATCACCTCGATTCAATTGCCGACCTATGTTCTCACTCCAGCCTTGAAAACCCCACAACTGATGCTTGATTTGGATGCTCCTGTACGAATTGAAACGGGAGATTCTTGCTCGATTAACCGAGTCTTTGCCGATGAAACCGGCCCTCGATACGGTGCATCGGGAACCCGAACTTTCTCAGGTGCTCCTTTTACAGTTCTTGACAATCAAACGATTTTAGATTGTTCACACTGGCCAGCGGGCGAATATATGCTCAAAGAAGCCTACCGCAACGATTTGGGCCAGACTGCAGAATATTGGGTGAACCTTACGATTCATAATCGCCCTGCGCCTGCTTTCTCAATGTCGGTCATTGGAAATGAAAACGTAACAGATAATCCGTGTGAAATTACCATGGTGCCGAATATGATTGGTGTTGACTTTTCTACATTTGATAAAATTTGGACCGTTCAGGGAATTGTATTGCCCGGTAATCGAAGCACAACTTACGATTGCACTGTGCTACCAGCAGGTGTTCATTTGATCACTCTAGAAGTCATCAATAATGAACAGATTCGAACTGTTCTTGGTGTGAATCTGGTTCGACTTCCCGGTCTCAATCTTTCGGATGAAGAAGCAGCATCACTTCCAAGTCGTTCCTTTGGGGATGAAACACCAACCGAATCTGTAGGTTGGTTCTCGATAGGTGTTCTTGGTCTCATCGTTTGTTTTGTCGTGTTCATGCTTCTTGTTCGAATGAAGGAAGATGCTGGTGCATCATCTCTACGAGATCTCGGGCCTATGCCGATGATTCTCCCCGACGGCTCACCCGACGCACAGGGCCTTCCAACAATGACCGACGCAGAAGGTGTTCTTTGGCGTCAACATCCAGATGGGACGACTGATTGGTGGGATAATCAGCTTCGGATTTGGCACAAATGGTGAGTGCTGTCGTGTTGGATATTGTACTCATTTCACTTGCCTCACTGATGGCGATATGCATTCTCATTTGGTTGGTAAAGGTTCGACCTCGTATCCCCCAAAACGATGCGGAATGGAATTCTGATTGTGAATTTTTAACCACAACCACCGTTGAAGGCGATACGATCACTTTTCGAAATGTTCGTGACTTCTTTTGGCGCACTACACGAGACCGTGACGAAGCATGGGAAGACGAAGTGGTTGTTGATGTTGAAGAATTGAAAGACATCTGGTTTATGGTTGACCATTTCCATTCGATTCATGGAATGGCTCACACTTACTTGACCTTTGAATTCAACGATGGGACCTGTCTCTCATTTTCTTTTGAGGCCCGGCGAAGAGTGAAACAACGCTATCACCCCTGGGCAGGGCTCTGGCGCAATTTTGAGTTGTATCTCTTAGTTGGGTTTGAGCGAGATCTTACAGGCTTACGAACCAATGCTCGAGGAAATAAGGACTACATGTTCCGAGCCATTACCCCTCCCGGTAAAGACAAAGACATGCTTCGCCGTATGGCGAATAAAGCCAATCAATTGGCTGAACATCCCGAATGGTATCATTCGTTTTTGACAACTTGTAATACATCCATTGTTCGTATGGTAAACCGAGTCACACCAGGTCGAGTTCCCTTTTTGTGGCGAAATTTTCTTCCGGGATATACGCCACGAGCTGCCCTAAAACTTGGTTTGATTGAAGATTGGGGTGGCCTTGAAGTTACGCTTGAGAAGGCACGCATTGATGAAGTGGCCCGTAAATGGGACGGAGAGGGCGATTACTCAGCAATGCTTCGAGAGCATTTACCTGAATCACCGATTCAAGAAAAGTAACAGTTGCCCCGAAGAAAAATTGATTTCAAGACATTCATCTTCAGTTTGGTTGTGGAGACCTTGCGTACCTGCTCGTAATGTTTCATTTTTTAGATTCCATTTGGCTCCAGTGATTTCAATACCTTTTACTTCACCAATTGAAAATAAGGAAAACACCGTGTTTTTTTCTATAGAACAATTTCTATAGCCTTCTTGAGGTATGAATTCTATTGTGGATTGAGTTGTATGTAATCGTGCGTTTGAAGGTACTTCGCACAATGCTAAAATCGCTGCGAATTGGTGGGCTAAATCGCCCCCTTCGATCCCTAAAACATCGATTGATGTAGCACCGTTATTGATTGCCCATCTGAGTGCTTTGACCAAGTCATTTTCATTTTGGCCTTTCTTTCGCAGGAAATCAATCTCTGAATCTCTTTGTAGCTGAGTTTGGATTTCTTCTGAAAGGCTGTCCATATCTCCGATGACAGTGTGCATTTTGACACGATTTTCTAGACACTGATGAGCCGCACCATCACACGCAACAACATGGTTTGCGCTTTTTACAAGCGGCCTCCAAATCTCTTCGTTAGGCCAGTGGCCATTCGCTATGATGAGATAGGTATGTTCCGCCATGTTTGGGCGAAGACTTCCATCTTGTCAAACCCATCCATTGGGTTGAATGAAAGATGAATTTGAGAATTATGTAACTGACCCCCTACGGGGGTCAATGGATGCAAACCTCAAGAAGCGTTTTCAAGGGATGCGACCGAGAAGGGGGTATGGCGGCGGCGAGCAGCAGACCTTTTCCAACAGTTTCATTACTGCTTACTCTGTTATTTGTCGTCCATCTTTTCTCTCCTTTGGTTGAATATCCGGTAGAATCAGATACAGAGTTGGACGAAGTTCTGGTTCAATCCTCCAGCGAATATGTCCCTCTTAACGACTCATATAGCCATGACTTTGCTGGTTCCACCCTCGCCTTCGATGGATTGGATGATGCCACAGTTCGTGAAGAATCCGCTCTCGATATTTGGATGACGGAAATGCTTGCAGTGATGCCAAATGAAACGATGGGGACTCCAGATATTCAACTTCGTCACGATGAAGGATTTGATGCATGTTGGACCACAGAAGAAGGAAGCGTGTATGTTGGCTCTCTGGAGGGTGGCAGCTCTTCCTATTCATCCGTTGCACCAAGTTGGAGTATGTATCTCGTGGATTCAGTCACCCCATCGAATGTGAGCACACCGCTTGTGGATTGTGCTCTTGCCGTAAATGAAGATGGACGCCAATATGTTCTGTATGCAGACGGTGACAACATTAAATCAGCTCACATCGCTTATCCAAATTCTGTGTTCTCTGAACTCTCATGGCAAAAAATAACGATTCGATACAATGTTCAGCCAACCGATATTCAAATGGTTCTTCTTCCAAGTCAACTGGAGTTTGCAGTGTTTAGAGATGTAAATGGCTCTCTTTGGCAACTCAATTACAGTGGAAACTTGTGGTATGATAATTTGCTGGATGCAGGTCCAGTTGGCCATTCAATTGAATTAGAAATGGATGATAACGGTGTTGCACACTTACTCTATACCGCAGGGGAAGAAGTTCGTTTGATTCGTTATGACGGCTCGAATTATGACCGACGGGTTCTGGTTCGAGACTCTAACCTTGGCGTACAACTCGGTATGGGTTTGGATTCGAATGCTGTTGAACAAATTGCTACCACGTCTATTGTCGACGATGGTTCCGGAAATCTCATCACCAATGTGCAATTACTTCGCAGTCTTTCAGGACAAGACGAAGGACGCATTGACCCTGTTCCTATCCATTCTGATGTCAACAGAGAAGCAGCGCAACAAACCGCTTCCCTCGGTCTTGAAGAAGGCATTTCTGCGATGGCTGATATCAACGGAGATGGTTTTGACGACTTCATTTATTCTGAACCCGATTACTCAAACGGCAACCAAGAAACAGGTCGAGTCTCCGTGTCTTTTGGTTCTGTAAGTGGACTTTCGGAGCAAGGTACACTTTCATCGTGCAACGGTTCTCAAGCAGGTCAACGCTATGGCTCAGGCCTTGCCGTCGCAGATTACAATGGAGATGGCCTGCATGATCTCGCTGTTGGTTCGTCTGGATGGAACGCTTCACAAGGTAATGAAAGTGGAGATAATGGGAAAATTGAAATTCTTCTCGGAAATTCAACCTTTGGGTTCGATTGTTTGAATCCCTGGTGGGTCGTTGCAGGAAATTCGGGTGAAGCGCTTGGTTGGAAACTTGAAGCAATCGCAGGAATGAACGGTGATGGATTTGCAGACTTAGCCGCAGTAGCCGCCAATCATTCCATCATTGTTGCAACTATCCCGAACGAAATTGTTCACAAAGGAAAGATTGCAATCTACGAGGGAACTGCCTCTTCAATGGAACATGTTCGTAACATCACACAAACCCAAGAATCAACTTTACTTGGTCGCTCGTTGAGTGGTTCAGGCGACTTGAACGGAGACGGATTTGACGATTTACTTGTTTCGAATGCAGCAGGCTTTGACTCATTCAGCGGTTTTCCTTCCGTCGAGATATACTTCGGGACTACCTTTGGTTTTAACGGAACCGCTGACCAAAAAATTATCTCAACCGTTCAAGGAAAAATGTTCGGTTACACCATCGATTTCATTGGTGATATCAATTCCGACGGCTATGACGATATGATGTTTTCAGAAGTCTATAACGGAACCGGAGGTTATCAGGCTGGAAAGGTATGGATGTATCATGGGTCTGCTTCTGGAATTTACTCAGTCGTTCCTAATTGGACTAAAATGGGTGATTCAAGCAATGCAATGCTCGGAAGGATGTTCATGGGCGCAGGTGACGTCAATGAAGATGGATATGACGATATTTTGCTTATGGAACAGGGCGCTACACGTAACGGTAAGGTCGATTTGATTCTAGGTTCATCTAACGGACTGGGCAGTGAATCGGAACTGATTGCTACTGGCTCGGCTCAACAATACCGAGGGTTGTCAATGGCAACACTCGGCGATCTTGATGGTGATGGATTAAACGAAATATGTCTCAGTTCTCGACAAACCGCTTCAAGTTCATCCTTCCGGGTTGTCTATGATTTCTATTCTGAGCGTGATTGGGAATCAACGACGTTTACTTTCGATACTGATGAACTTGAATTCCTCGATGTATCCACTTCAAGTCGTGGAGAAGCAAGCATGCTTTTGTCTTTCCAAAACTGGGACTCACTCCACTTCCTCGAACATGTCGATGATGGTACTGCAACCGGTATCTGGGCAGATAATGTTCTTTCAAACTCCCTTCTTAATTCGACGAACTTTGCCTTTGCCGGCACAAGTTCAGGCCGTCCAATCGTTCTCTCGACAGAGGGTGGCCATGCCCTAAAGATGCAGACGCCCTCGAGCTATACTGCTGTTGAACAGAGTATCTTGACATCGGGTACAATGGGCGCTTTGCTTGGCTCTGCTCTGGATTCTGCCGGCCATCAACACCTTGCTCATGCAACTTCAGCGGTCGGTGGATACCAAATTTTTGCCTCAATTGAAGACGATTCAGGCTGGTCAACCACGCAAGTCGCTACAGACCTTGATCTTGCAGACCCATTGGTTGTCTTGACTGACCCAAGTGATGATACGCGTATTCTCTATCGTGATTCTACTGAGAATCAACTGATGATGTCGCACTATGATGGTAGTTGGACTGCGACAATGATTGGATCACAAGGTGAAGTGGTTTCCAGCGATTTCCCCGCAATGTATCTTCCGAATGGTGAAATGGTTATGGCATTGATTTCCGATGATGGTCAAAACCACAACCTCAGTGTATGGATGTATGACGGGACAACTTTGGAATCAAGTACGGTTGCCGGCCTTACAGACCTTTCAAGCCATATTCAAATTGCAATGGCTGACGATGGAACAATGATGGTGGCAACACTTACTTCGACTGGAGTTTTGAATCTCTATGAGCGTCAGTTTAACCAGTCAACTTGGGCTGAAAACTCGACATGGAATTCGGCAAATCTCACTCAACCGAACGGTGGAATAAACACTTTCAATCTCGACCTTACAGGTGGCACTTATCCTGCAATGGCCGTTCGAGCAGATTCAACCAGTGACGTGTTGTATGCCCGAAACGCCTCACTCGATTGGCATTCATTTGGCTCACAACCTGCATCGACGATTGATGGTGCTTGGGACCTCTCATCAGAAGATGGAACTTACATTTTGATGACCAGTGTTGGCACAAACAACCTTCTTACTTGGAACAGCCTCAACACGCACACCAGTTCAGCATCTCCAATTACTCCTGAATATCTTTGGAGCAGTCTCTCCTTTGGCGATGTCACAGCTACCGGAACAGTCGGCCTCTATACCGATTCCAATGAAACCCTTCACCTTGCAATTCAGGACAGCATACTTTGGGATGTAGAAGTGTTACGATTGTATCCTGATACGGATAGAGACCTTATTTTCAATCTCATAGACGATTTACCTCTTCTCGGAAATCAGTGGGCTGACAGCGACGGTGATGGATACGGAGACAATGCGCTTGGACCCCTGTATGACTCCTGTGAAACGACCAATGCCTCATCGTCGTACTACACCTACGGATGTCTTGACTACGATAACGATGGATATGCAGACGTCGATGATGCTTGTAACGACGATGCTGGAGAATCTTGGATAGACCGTAAGGGATGCGATGATTACGACCAAGATGGTTGGTCGAATAACAAATTCAACTATCTTGATGGAGATGTTTTCATCTTTAATTGGAAACTCGCTTTAGACAGCGACGGCGACGGATATGGAGATAATTCAGGTCAAGATTGCTGTATCACTGAATACGATTCAACTCAGCCAGATGGCGACTTGTTCCCATTCAACCCATCGCAATACAAAGACCAGGATGGAGACGGCTGGGGTGACAATTCATCTGACCTTGTTGAAGGTGATAATTGTAAGTTTGATTGGGGTGCTTCTTGGCGTGACCGAAACGGGTGTCTCGATTCCGATTTAGATGGTTCTTCAGATCCTGGGAATTATGCTGGTATTCCATGGACAGTTGAGGATGGAGCCGATGTATGGCCGTTTGACAGCACTCAATGGACCGATTCTGATGGAGATGGTTATGGTGATAACAGCTCACAAGATGCAACCAATCCAGATAGCTTCCCCGCTAATATTGGCGCTGCCGAAGACAATGATTCAGACGGCTATCCGGATAGATGGACATCATTTTACAATCTCTCCGACGAAAGTACTGATAACGATGGTGGCGGTTTAATTCTCGACGCTTGTCCGGGCGTATTTGGTAATTCCACGACTCCTTATCCTGGTTGTCCAGATACCGATGGCGATGGTTGGATGAACTCTGAAGACGCTTTCCCGCTTGAGGAGACTCAATGGCTCGATTTTGATGAAGATGGATTTGGAGATAACCCAACGGGCTATCAAGCCGATGAATGTCCAACTGTTGCCGGTGTTCTTGAGGGCACAAGTCCGTTAGAGGATGGTACTGGAATTGGTTGCCGATTTATTGATGATACTGACGATGATGGAGACTTTGTCCCTAACTTCGAAGATACTTGTCCAAATACCGATGCCGGTTTATCTGTGAACCTATTTGGTTGTGCAGATAACCAGATCGATGATGACGGGGACTCCGTATACAACGACCTCGACCTTTGTCCCCAGACTCCTTTAGGTGTTTTAGTCGATGCATCTGGGTGTAGTGAGGATCAACTACTTACTGATGATGATTTAGATGGCGTCAGCGGACCCTCTGATCTTTGCCCTGATACGCTTTACAATCAACGGGAGGAAGTTGATGCTAACGGCTGTTCAGAATCTCAACGTGATTCTGATGGAGATGGAGTGAAGGACGATGTTGATGCTTGCCCCGATACTCCTGCAGGGTATCCTGTTCTCGCCGATGGTTGTACGGATGATTCTGCCTTTGACCAAGATTTAGACGGCGATGGTTACCTCGGTGAGTATGCCTTCACTCTCAATGAATCCAGTGGTTTGCGAGAAAATCAATCCGGTGATGCTTTCCCTACAAATAGTTCACAATGGTTTGACCAAGATGGAGACGGTTGGGGGGATAATCCAAACGGCAGTTTCTTTGACTTCTGCCCTACCGAGTTTGGAACATCATACTTGGAAAATATTTACGGTTGTTTGGATGACGGAGACGGGTATGCAGATTTTACCGAACCTCCATATCTTGCAGGTGATGCGACACAATGGTTCGATGATGATTACGATGGATTTGGTGATAATCCGAACGGAACATCCCCAGATTTGTGCCTCGATACTCCTCCGAGTCTAGCGTCACAAGTTGATGAGAACGGTTGTATTCTCGATCAACTGGATTCTGATGATGACGGAATTTCAGATTTAAAAGATCAATGCCCTGATGAACCGAAAGGTGAAGATGGATATGCCGATGGCTGCCCATTGAGAAATTCGAACTCCGATGATGGCGCATCATCTGCATTTGGATCTTCAACAATCATCGCGATTATTGCAGGAATAATTGTCGTGCTTGTGGTGGCCGTAATCTTGATTCGTCGCCAGAGTGACGATTTCGATTATGATGATGATGACGATGAGGACTGGGATGATGATGATGAAGAACCTCTTTCGTTTACAAGCAGCCGAAGTTCTGAATCTTCCCCAGCACCTCGTTCTGCACCGTCGCGAGCCGGACCTACAAGCGGTCCTAAGGGCGGACCTGGTCCTTCCCGAGGTGCTCCTAAAGGTCCTCAAGGACGCGGGCCAAGTTCTGCTCCTTCACGGGCGAGTCCGTCTCGCAGGGCATCCCCGCCAGGGCGTGCTTCAGCCAGTTCTTCTTTTGCTTCTGAACCAGAATCGAAAGAGGAGGACGATGGAGCTGCTAAAGTTCGTAAAGCAACTTTGAAGGTTGATTTGTCCATCTTTGAAGATTGGCAAACAGAAGACCGTGAATCAGCGGCAGATTGGGTTCAAAGTTCTCTTTCCGATGGAGAAGAAGAACGTTCAATCATGATGCAATTACAAGAAACTGGATGGACTGCACCTCAGTCAAGAGCGATATTCAATATGGGTCGGAGTCGTTAGACTGATGTTGCGTTTGATGATACGGAGTGATATGCAACATCATACTCAAGAACGGGATTCAATTGGACACATAAAAGGGGGGAGAAAATATGGCCGAAAAAGAACTTGAAGGAGCATCAATGCCCGACGGAATTGATGTCGATGATGCTGCGGCATATTTCGGTGTTACCGAATCCTCAGACATGGTTCATACCATGTTAGCGTTGGAACCTTCACAGGCGATGGAGAAATTCTTTTCCATCCTCTCAGACATTGTTCTTTTGCCTGGAGATTTTGATTTTGAAGCAGCGAGTAATCGTATCCAATGCGAGGGCGGTGAAATTTACTATCTGGTCGCTGGGCATTTGGGTATAATGAGTATGCCTGACCCGCTTTCCAATTACCTCGGCTTACCAGACTCTTCTGGGGTAGCCAGTGGCAATACTCCTTCAATCCCTCAAGAGGAACAAGCCAAACTTGCTACGCTTACTGACCCAATGCGTGTCCTCAAGCTTCTCGCTATTGCGTCATCAACCGGTTCTGAAGGAGAGGTATCTCGATACCATAATTCAATTCAAGCATTGTTCTCTAATCCTGAAGCGAATAAAGAAACACTTCTTTCAGTTGTTGATGAATTGGATGCAGCTTTGGACGTAGCAGGTCACGCCATGCCCATTCCCTCTTTAGCGAGCGGCGAAGCGTCAACGGTATCACTTCCAACACCCGCTCCAGCACCCATTCCGACACCAGCACTCCCTCCGTCACCTTCTCCAACAAGTGGAAGTGGAGCGGTCCCTTTACCATCGATTAAAAAAAGCGAAAACCTACCTTTACCCGAACTCCCGAAGATTGTTCCGTCTTTGCCTTCTGTTGATTTACCAGCTGTTTCCAATGAGCCTGTGCCTGAACCAATGCTTGATACAAGCAATAAGAAATCCGTCGCAAAGGCGGAAGAAGACGCATTTTCTGGTGCATTTGATATCGGACTTGTGAAAGAAGAGCCAGAACCTGAACCCGAACCCGAGCCAGAGCCAGAGCCAGAGCCAGAGCCAGAGCCTGAGCCAGAGCCGAAATCAGAAGAGGTTACTGCGGAGCCTGAATTTGTCAGTGCTGCTGAACATTTCTTGGCAGCAGATACAGATGGAAGCCAAGAACTTTCTATTGAAGAATTGGCAGTAGCGACTGGGACCTCATTAGAAGAAGCTACTGTTTTACACGAACAAGCAGATACTGACGGCGATGGCACCGTTTCCCTTTCGGAATTCATCTCTTCCCCCGCAGCTGAAAAAACACAATCTCTTCCTCGACCTGTTGCCCCAGTCCGAAAACCTCTTTCTCAGCCTGCTCAACCGCAGCAACCACAGCAACCTCAGCAACCGTTGCAACCGCAGCAACCGCAGCAACAAGGTTGGAATCAACAGCCACAACAGCAACAAGGTTGGAATCAACAGCCACTACAGCAAGGTTGGAATCAACCTCAACAACCTCTCCAAAATGTTCAACCAACAATTCGCTCGGGCGTTCTCTGTCGAGGTTGTGGAATTGGCCTTGATCCATATTGGC
>CABYOM010000018.1 GCA_902520595.1 uncultured Candidatus Poseidoniales archaeon
TGGTGTGGCAGACACTTCCCCCGACTTATGCCCCAAAGGTGCTTTGGGCTGGACATCAAATTCTGGAAATGACTTCGATGGCGATGGCTGCCGAGACAGTGATGAAGATTTTGACACTGACAATGATGGTGTTCAGGATGTTGATGATGATTGTGTCAATGGCGTAACTGGCTGGTTCTCTACGGTTTCAAATGACCATGACGAAGACGGATGTCTTGACGCACACGCTGAAGACCCTGACGATGATAACGATGGAGTTCTGGACGCTTCTGATACCTGTCCGAAAGGGGAATTAGGCTGGACTTCGAATCAAGCGACGACCGACCATGATGAAGACGGGTGCAAAGATTCCCACCCTGAGGACGGAGATGATGACAACGATTCAATTCTCGACATCGATGATGATTGCCAAACCGGTGATTTAGGATGGACCTCAAGTCAAGCGACGACTGACCATGATGAAGATGGCTGTCAAGACTCTTCTGAAGACCTTGATGACGATAATGACGGCGTCGATGATTTAACTCCCGACCTCTGCCCCACCGGTCAGTTAGGTTGGGTCTCTAACCAGGCGACAACAGACCATGATGAAGATGGCTGCAAAGATGCGCACACAGAAGACCTTGATGATGATAATGATGGAATTACCGACGGAAACGATTTGTGTCCTAAAGGGGAAACAGGGTGGATATCCGACCTCACAAACGACCAAGACCAAGATGGTTGCAAAGATGACACTGAAGATGATGATTCGGACAACGACGGTGTTGCCGATGATGATGATGATTGCAATTCAGGAGCAATAGGATGGACATCAACCCCTCTCACCGATAACGATGGTGATGGCTGTGAAGATTCTGGAGAGGACACGGATGACGACAACGATAGCATTCAAGATGTAGATGATGATTGTCCAGCAGGTGAAATCGATTGGACACCATCTTCAGCCACCGATTATGATTCCGATGGCTGCAAAGACAGTACCTCTGAGGACCCTGATGACGACAACGATAACGTGCTCGATGTTGACGATAGTTGTGGCCCACCAACCGGTGAACTCGATTGGATTTCAACAAGCATAACCGATGTCGATGGAGATGGTTGTAAAGATGATGCTGAAGACTTTGATGATGATGGCGACAGTGTTGATGACGTTGACGATCTGTGTCCAGATGGAGAAACCGGATGGATTTCCACCTCTTCTACTGACCATGATTCAGATGGTTGCAAGGACCTTACTGAAGACTTAGACGACGATAATGATGGTCTTGCTGACCTTCTTGACGACTGTGCTCGTGGCCAATTAGGCTGGACTTCTGGCCCTTCCACTGATTACGATACAGACGGTTGTGAAGACGACAATTTTGAAGACCCTGATGACGATAATGATTCTGTGAATGATGACTCTGATGATTGCGAAAAAGGTAATCTGAACTGGACTTCAAATCAAGCTACGACTGACCATGATGAAGATGGCTGTGAAGACGCATCTCCAGAAGACCTTGATGATGACAACGATACGGTTGCTGACCTTGTCGATGACTGTCATTTTGGTAACGTCGGATGGACTTCAGACCAAGCAACAACTGACCACGACGAAGACGGTTGTGAAGACGATTCAAGCGAAGACCTTGACGATGATAACGACGGCGTTCTTGACGCTCATCCCGACCTTTGTCCGAAAGGAGAAATGGGATGGACACCATCTCCAGCAACTGACTTTGATGGCGATGGATGCCGTGACAGTACTGAAGACGATGATAATGACAACGATGGTGTTCTCGATGATGATGACGATTGCATGAACGGTAACCTCAATTGGATATCTGATCCAATAGGCCCTCCAGTCACTGACAATGATGAAGATGGCTGTGAGGATGCGTCTCCAGAAGACCTCGATGATGACAACGATGGAATTACAGATTTACTTGACGATTGTCCCTCTGGCGATGTAGGTTGGAGTCCAGGGGCAACAACCGATTATGACAGTGATGGTTGTCAAGATTCCGGTGAAGATACCGATGATGACAATGATTCTGTTCTTGATGATGACGATAATTGCGGCCCTCCAACCGGCCTACTCGGTTGGACTTCTTCGCCTTCGAATGATTATGATTCAGACGGTTGTCGAGACAGTGATGAAGATAACGACGATGACGATGACGGCATCGCCGATGCTTCAGATGTTTGTGTAAAAGGCAATCTTGGTTGGGTTTCAGGACCTACAACAGACCACGATTCCGATGGTTGTGAAGATGATTCACCCGAAGACCTTGATGACGATAATGACTCGTACCCAGACCTCTTGGATGATTGCCCAACGGGCGACATTGGATGGACGCCTACTTCAGCAAATGATTACGATTCGGACGGTTGTAAAGATACAACAGAAGACGATGATGATGATAACGATACTGTGAATGATGTCGATGACCTTTGTCCAACGGGCCAACTTGCATGGATTTCAGATTCAGTAGGGCCTCCAGTAACTGATAATGACGGTGATGGATGCCAAGACAGTTCTGAAGATATTGATGATGATAACGATGGTGTGACCGATAACCTTGATAATTGTCAATTTGACTCAAATTCTCTTCAAGAAAACCATGACAGCGACTTAGAAGGTGATGCTTGCGACGATGACGACGACAATGATGGAGTTAACGACGATGTTCCTGATTTATGTCCACAAGGTACTCTCGCTTGGACTTCATCGCTGGCCACTGATTATGATTCTGACGGATGCCAAGATTCTGGTGAAGATGGTGACGACGATAACGACGATGTACCAGATGGAAATGACGATTGTGTGAAAGGCAATCTCGGTTGGGTCTCAAGTTCATCAACAGATTGGGATTCCGATGGTTGTGAAGACGATTCACCAGAAGACCTTGATGACGATAACGATACATTGATTGATTCACTTGACAATTGCGACCCTGACTCGGGAATAAACAGTGATTTGCTTTGGACATCTGGCCCGACAACTGACTTCGACTCAGATGGTTGTAGAGATGCTGGTGAAGATCCTGATGATGATGAAGATGGTGTTTTAGACGGAGATGATTTATGCCCTCAGAGCTCGGCTGGAGTCTTTATCGGTTGGCAATCAACACCCGCATCAGATAACGACGGTGACGGATGTTCGAATGCAAACGATACAGACGATGACAATGATGGCGTCGATGATAGTGTGGATAACTGTATTTTTATCGCTAACCCAGGGCAACAAGATTACGATAGCGATGAGGCAAGTCTCGGCCTTGGATTCTCTGGCGATGCTTGTGATGATGATGATGATAACGACAATGTGCTCGACAATCTTGATGATTGTGACCCAGATTCTGGGTTGAGCAGTAACATGGGCTGGACTTCGAACACCTTTACTGACTGGGACCAAGACGGTTGTCAGGACGGAACAACAGAAGATCTTGATGACGACAACGATGGAGTTGCAGACGTCATTGATGATTGCCCAACAGGTAGCATTGGTTGGGTTGCCGGGCCTACGACAGATTATGATTCGGACGGTTGCGAAGATGCAACTGAGGATCTTGATGACGACAATGATACAGTACCCGACGTCATTGATAATTGCCCGGAGGGAGAAATTGGTTGGACGCCAACCACTGCAAATGATTACGATTCTGATGGTTGTAGAGACGCTTCTGAAGATTTAGACGATGATGATGATGGCGTTCTTGATGTTGATGACTTGGTTTGTCCGAAGGGTGACTTGGGTTGGATTTCAAATGCGGTTACTGATCATGATTCAGATGGTTGCCGAGATGCAGGTGAAGACCTCGACGATGATAACGACACAAGACCAGATCTCAGTGATGATTGCAGAGTCGGAGAACTCGGCTGGATATCGGACAGTGTCGGCCCTCCAATTACTGATTATGATGCAGACGGATGCAGGGATGATACAGAAGATGACGACGACGATAATGATTTGGTACTCGACGGTGATGACCAATGTAATCGTGGTGCAATGGGTTGGACTTCACGTCCGTCAACCGATCACGATTCCGATGGCTGCAATGACATTGCAGAAGACGATGACGACGATAACGATGGAATGGATGACAATGACGACCAATGCCCGAAAGGGGACACATATTGGGTGGCTGGAGCTGGCTCGTCTGAAGACCACGATGGAGACGGCTGCCGAGACGCTACTGAAGATTTGGATGACGACAACGACTGGGTCCCCGATTCACTAGATTCCTGTCCAAGAGGCATACATACATGGCCTCAAGATTTAGCTCCTCTTGGCTATTCAGACTATGATGGAGATGGTTGCTTAGACCAATACCACCCTGCAAATGATGTTGAAGAAGATTTAGACGATGATAATGATGGCGTTCTTGACGTGAGTGATCGGTGTCCAATGGGAGATCTCAATTGGATTTCAGATCATACCACCGATAACGACGGCGATGGATGTAAAGACGATTCTGAAGATAATGATGATGATGATGATGGCGTTATCGACATCGAAGACCAGTGTCCTCAAGGTGATACTGGTTGGAGTCCAGGCAATGAGACTGATTATGATTCTGATGGTTGTCAAGATATTCTAGAAGATAATGACGATGATAATGATGGAGTCTACGATGCGAACGATTTGTGCCCGAAGGGATTACTTGGTTGGACATCAGTAGAAGGAACTGATTACGACTCTGATGGCTGCAACGATGATGCTACAGAACCTGTTGAAGACCCAGACGATGATAATGATGGAGTTCTTGACCAGTTTGATAATTGCTCGAAAGGCCAACTTTATTGGAAATCTTCTCTCATAAGTGATTATGACCAGGACGGTTGTTATGATGGAACTGAAGACCTCGATGATGATAACGATAATGTCCTTGATGAGCAAGATGCTTGTTCCAAAGGAGTCGTGAATTGGACTTCTGACAATTCAACAGATTACGATCTTGATGGTTGTCTGGATGCGACCGAAGACCTTGACGATGATGGAGACGGAACTCCCGACTTGGCTGATAATTGCCCTAAGGGTGAAATGGGTTGGCTCTCGACCCCTTCGACAGACCATGATTCAGACGGATGTAGAGATTCAACCGAAGACAATGATGACGACAATGATGGATTATCTGACTTAATAGACAAATGTCCGCTCGGTCGTTCTAACTGGGATTCATCTCTCTATGATCACGATTCAGACGGATGTCGAGACTCTCTCGAAGATGACGATAACGATAACGATGGAATATTGAACAGTCTAGACAGTTGCACGGCCGGTAGTCTTAATTGGATTTCTTCTGCTTCAACAGATCATGATTTAGATGGATGTTTAGACAGTGCTGAGGACCTTGATGATGATGGTGATGGCGTTATTGATACCAGTGACAAATGCCCACGTGGTGAAATTTCGTGGACATCTTCTGAGCCAGAAGATTACGACTCTGATGGATGCAAGGATTCCAGTGAAGATACCGATGACGACAACGACACGGTTCTCGATGAGACTGATTCTTGTAACGGTATGAAACTCCTTTGGATCTCATCACCTGCGACCGATTATGATGGCGACGGATGTTATGATGAATCTCCTGAAGACAGCGACGATGACAATGACGGCATTATTGATTCTTTAGATAATTGCCCTCAAGGATTAATGGCCTGGACATCTGATTCAGACAATGACTACGATTCAGATGGTTGCCTTGATTCAACCGAAGATCTTGACGATGATGGAGACTCAGTACCGGATACTTTCGATAACTGCCCAGAGGGCGAAACCAACTGGCAGTCCTCAATTTCATCAGATTCCGACCTTGATGGCTGCCGTGATGAAACAGAAGATTTGGATTACTACAGTGCAGATGGTACTGAACAAGACCCGTGCGAAAACAGCTTGGCACCAAACTGCACAGGACCTACCTACAATTCTGATGTAATCACTCAAGAATCTTCAGATGAACAGGTTCGACAATTGGTTTTGACGACCCTTGCGATTGCTATTGTTCCAACTGTTATCGGGATTCTTCTTCTTGCTTATCGTATGAAATGGTAGACGAGTGTTACTGACACCTTCAAAGAGGTTGAAGTTTTGCTTAATGCATGGCGAAGTTGCTCATTATCGCATCATCGACTGGAAAGAACCTCCAATTAGCGATGGATATTCAGGCAGCAGCGGAAGTTCTCGGTCACGAAGTTGATGTCATGGATTTGTGTGCACTGGATTTACCAATGTACACTCCAGAATCGGAAAAAGAGCATCTCGGCAATGAAGTGATTGAATCATCAATGAGTCGGATTCTTTCATGCAAAGGACTGATTGTTTGTGCTCCAGAATACAACGGTTCAATCCCTCCAGTATTGAACAATTTCATTGCTTGGGTTTCAGTCCAGTCCTCGAATTTCCGTCTTTTGTTTAACAAAAGAAATGTCGGCCTAGCGTCTGCAAGCGGTGGTGGAGGACATTATGTGATTATAGGCATGAGAATGATGTTTTCATACCTTGGCTCAAATGTTCTAGGTCGTTCAATCATAGTGAATAAAAGCAAGTCATTAAATCCTGAAGCAGTTGATGAAATGATAGACGGTGTGCTAAGATGAGTATTGCTCGAACGCTAAAAATGACTGCTCCTACACATACCGTTCTCGAGGGTGGAGGTTTTCCCGTTCGAAGACCTACGGCCATGGGCCGCCTAATGAGCCCCTTCTTGCTTCTCGATGAGATGGGTCCGGTTCATTGGGATCCCGGACAAGCGATAGGTGCCCCAGCACACCCTCATCGCGGTTTTGAGACAGTAACCTACATGATCCAAGGCGCAATGAAGCATGAGGACAGTGCAGGGAACAAAGGTGATTTGAATTCAGGGGATGTACAGTGGATGACTGCAGGTCGAGGCATAATCCATTCTGAACTTCCCCAAGATGATTTTTTGAAGCAAGGCGGAGTGAGTCATGGTTTCCAAATTTGGGTCAATCTTCCTGCAAAGGACAAGATGATGCTGCCACGTTACCAAGACATTCAAGCAAAAGACATTCCAAAGGTTACATCTGAAGATGGAAAGGTCTGGGCTAACGTCATTGCTGGGTCGACATTAGGGGTTCAAGCCGTGATTGATACCGTTATTCCAATCACTTACATTCATATGAAAATACAACAAAATGGCGTCCATCAGCAAATGATTGATTCAGGATTGAATGGTATGATTTACGTCTTTGGCGGTACGGTTTATGTCGACGGTAAACCTGTCCACGACGGTCAACTTGGAATCCTCAATGATGGTGATGTTGTCAAGCTTGAAGCCCGAGACGATGATGCTGAATTTCTAATTCTTGCAGGTCCTGAGTTGAATGAACCAATTGCTCGATATGGACCATTTGTCATGAATACTCGCGAAGAAATTCAACAAGCCCTTCTTGACTACCAAAATGGCACTCTTGCGTGATTAAGTCCGTTCGATTGACGACCAGTTCAGCATTTGTCAGTGGTGCTCGTGCCGGGATTCGAACCCGGGTCGGCGGGATGAAAACCCACTATGATGGACCTGGCTACACCACACGAGCGACAGCCGTTCCACCGACCACCCCTTGATAATGATTCGCTCTCGCCTTGACGATGAAATGCTGGCTCATTCGCCTGTTTCAGTTTCCATCGGTGATGAATCAAGTTCGATATTTGACCACCATTTCCAGATAAACCACAGTGGAATTGTTGCAAGAATCATTACGATTGCCAGTAAAATTTCATTATCGAGGAACCAATTCAGCGCATCGATTGCTGCATTTCCATAGACGCCAATTAGAACAGCCTCAAGCCCAAACCGAAGACCTCGTCCACAGAGTCCTGCGAGTAAAAATGGCTTTTTTTCCATTTCTCCCATTCCAGCGACCCATCCAAATACCTTGTAGGGAATTGGTGAAAAGGCTGCAATAAAAATACCAAAAGTTCCGTACTTGACGGTCAATGCTTCGATTTTATCCAAGTGCGATTGTTTTGAGAATCGGGAAACAAAATTCCTTCCCCAGCGTTTTCCAATCCAATACCCAACAAGCGAACCCGCTACCGAACTTAGGGTCACTGTCAACCAGAGCCAAATCACCGACGGGACATTGCCAATGGTGTCTGCGAGCATAGGGATGTAGAGCAAATCTGGCGGTATGGGTTGAATAATGGATTCAGTAAACGAGAGAACTGCAAGACTTGCAGGTCCGAAAATCTCGAAAAAGTCGAGTATAGTTTCCTTCCACGACATGAATGTTGCTCCAATGTCCTTCGCTTGAAGGTGTGGGTGTGCGGTGAGTTCAAAGAGTGCATTCTCCGGTCAAGTAAGTGATGCGAGTCCTCGATACTGCGGCATTGCTTCATTGGCCGGTCACAGAACTTACTGGCAATATTTGCGCAATGAGTCAGCAGGCAGAATTGGAGAGAGTCAGTCCACAACGTTGGATGCTTATCCAAGCGATTGATCTCGAATGGCGTGAAGTACCTGTTCAGTGGCTTGAGAAAGCGAGACAATGTGCTGCTCAAAGTGGAGACCTTCCTCGACTTTCAGATGTCGATCTCGACGTCTTGGCACTTGCTCTCGGTCTCAATATCGCCTTAGTAACCGATGATTATCGTTTACAAAATACCATGAACGCTGCTGGAAGAAATTCGAAATCAGTCGGTACTGCAGGTGCTAAGCAGGTTTGGAAATGGGAATTGCGATGCACGGGGTGTCGCGTTACACAAGATGTAGCAGAAGACGTATCCCGTTCCAAAAAGGGAGAAGTCGGTGAGTGTGAACGATGTGGCTCACCATTGGTTTTGAAGCGAAAGCGTTGACTACTCTTCGGAAGTAGAACCCATTGATTCAAGCGCTGCAACTTTGCGTTCAAGTTCTTCAACGCCCATGCCAGCAGGGTCAAGTCCAACATCACGAGCACGTTGTGCTAGTTGCTGTGATGGCGTGCGGCCACCGGCCTCAAGGTCAGTGAGTGTTCGGGAAGTGTCAGTCAAACCTTTCTGGAATTCACCTTTTGAGCGTCCTAATGCATTTGCCATTTTTGGCAAGCGTTCTGCTCCGAATAAAATGAAAAATAATCCAATAAGAATTGTGAGTTCAAGTGGTCCTAAACCGCCAATCATGCTTCTTCCTCATCCCATGGAGTAGGGGTGTAGTGTTGAAGGCTTCGGCCAAACAGGTTGTGATTGTGTTCTTTATCCACCCGAGACTGGTGGTAGCAGTGCCAATTCATCTCCGTCTTTCAATTCGGTAGATAGAGTGCAGTGAATGCCGTTAAGAGCGGTGATGAGTCCTTTTTCGTTCCATCCACCGAGGTCTAAAATGTCTAAAACTTGACCAACACTTAGTTGGCTTTGAAGTGTTAATTGGTGTTGTTTCCAATCGAGGGCTTCAGCCAAGGGGCCAAATGCGAGTAGCGTGATTTCTAGACCCCCTTCATCGTTCATGGTGATGCTTTGAAGCGGTAGTTTATCAACGCACTCGCCCGTCCTCAAAGTATGGGACCGGTGATGGAAGCAAGCCAATTGTGGAAAATCTATCCGTCAGGTGAATCGACGATTCAAGCGGTCAAAGGAGTCAATGTGGCCATCGAGGTCGGCGAAATGGTCGCTATAATGGGCCCCTCTGGTTGCGGAAAAACTACACTGTTGAATATTCTCTCGGGCATAGATGAACCTCATTCTGGAGAAGTGATGGTGAAAGGAGAACCACTTTTTGGGATTTCAGATAATGCTCGAACTCGTATGAGGGCTGAACATCTCGGATTCATCTTCCAAGACTTCAATCTCCTCCCAGTTCTTTCAGCAGTTGAGAATGTGGAATTACCTCTGCTTCTTCTCGGTCACTCAGCGTCAGAATCTCGTTCTAGTGCTCTTGAAGCATTGGCTTCTGTCGGACTTGAAGACCGTGCTGAACATCGGCCAGCAGAATTGTCAGGAGGTCAGCAGCAACGTGTTGCAGTGGCACGTGCTCTTGTCCACAATCCTGCTGTTATTCTTTGTGATGAACCAACAGGTAATCTTGATTCAGCGACTTCCCTTGAAGTTCTCGAACTGCTTCTTCGTTTGAACAAAGAACGCAATACCACTTTTCTTATTGTAACTCATGACCCTGTGATTGCTCAGAACTGTACTCGTACACTTCAGATGTCAGATGGCGTTATCATTGAAGATCAAAGGGTTTCAGAGGAGGAGTGACACTGCTGCTCCCATTGACCCTCCTTTGCGTTGCTGTCGCTCTGTTGAGTGCAGTATCCACATTTGGAATCGGTCGCTGGAAACAACTTGGCTTTGGAAAAATATCCTTACTCATCCTTGGCCCAGTAGCAGACGCATGTATTGCCTACCTTTTTCTCGAATGGTGTTCAGTATCTGGTATCACGTTATGGGCAGGGGCTTTTTCATTTGGAGTGATAAGCCATGTATTTCTTCAACCGCTTTTGGTACCTCAACGTTTAGTGGTTTGGCGTCTTGCAACACAAAATATTCTGCGCAGACGTAGACAAGCTGCTTTACTCATGGTCGGGTTAATCATCGCGTCTGCAATCATTACCTCTTCGATGGTGGTTGGCGATTCACTTGATGCGACCGTTCGCTATGAAGTGGAAGGAGCATGGGGTGAGACAGACATTACCATCTCAGGTTTTGATCTCGCTGTCGGGGAACGCGTTGTTCTCTCAGAAGAACTTGCCAACGATTTGTGGACTGGGATTCAACAACATTCTGACTTATCAAAAACAATTCTCGGACAACAACAGGGATTAGTCACTTCAACAAGCATTTCTGTAGAAAATGCTTCCTTAACAGGAATCACTTGGATTGCAATGAACAGCACTATTGATGCTGAAAATGTGTGGCCTAATCTCGGTTCCTCTTCCAAAGGAATCCGCTATGCGGGCCTGTATGAGGCAAATGTATTCACAACCGAAACATATGTCGCAGTGAATCAAGTATTGGCCGACGAACTTGATGTATCAGTCGGAGATGAACTTGAAGTCGGTTGGTATGTGACTCGTGAAAATGCAAGGGTCCGTATTGAAGCAACTGTGAATGTCCTCAATATTGTGGCAAATGAGGGACAGGGTGCGTCCGCAGGAACTCAAGCCCCAGCAATTTTTACCGATTTATCGACGGCACAATCGTTGCAAGAACTCAATGGAAGCATCAATTCATTGTATTATGCAGTGGACGACAAACACGACGACGCCGTTAGCATCAAACCGATATTGGACGAGGTTGAGGTTCTTCTCGACCAGTTTATTCGAGCGAAGGATGTTGGCTTAGAAGTCGATTTAGACGAAGATACAAAATCGATGACTTTGACTTCAAGCAAGGGTCTCGGACGAATTTCTGGAGAAATGGTGCGCGGATTACGCGAGAACCTTAGCATCATTTCTGCCGGTTCAACCATGATGGAAGTGCTTCAAGTTCCGATGATTGAATTAACGGAGAGTGACCAGCAAATTTTGACACTTGCGGATTCTGAAATTTCTGAACTTTCATCTGGTTTGCGAGGGCTATGGCATTTTTCTCCTAGTGGAGCAGGTTTCCAAATTGACGGTAGCGGTGATGCGTGGGTCTGGCGAGTTGACGAAGGGCAAATTGCTCATGATTTTACCCTTGATTCAACCGGAGAATACGGTTTGATTGCCACTGATAAGGGTCTTGTTGTAGGCTTTGAGAGAGAAGTGGACACTGAACGATGGGCGTGGTATGAAAGTGAAGGAGAAATGGTCTCAGTGACGCATGACGAAAACGGCTGGTGGGCACTTGAACAGATGGAGAATTTCTTCAGACTTCATTCTTTTTCGCTTGATCTTGAACAACATTCGGTGACCAATCTCTCGCTCACAACCCCGTCAACAGTTCTCTCAACACAGTTGCATTTTGATGGCGACCTTTTCTTGCAAGTTGAGGGACTTCTTTCCTCGAATCGATACCAATCTCCGATGTCTGAAATTTCCTTTGTACCGTTCAACACTTCCTCTGAATGGCCCGTTCCGGGCCCTCACTCCGCAACAATTCCACTTCATACTTCATGCGATGGAATTGCATCCGTTACACTCCATGAAGATGACCACTGGTGCACGATTTCCACCGGTTTAATCAAATGGAACTCAACTACTGGAATCATTGAATCTCTTCGAATACCAATTGTTTCTGCGACAGGAGGGCTCGGTGTATTACCGCAACTCTTCCTCGCTTTTGGAGGTGAAAATTCACCTCTTTTGGTTGAGCAAGGTGATGTTCTCTTCAGTCAACGTCTCAATGAATTGAACCTCTCTACCGAATCCAGTGAGGTTTGGGTAAAGGGTTTGATACCCTATGCTTTTGGTGATAATACTGCATATCGTCTTGCGTTCAACGGATCATACAGCGATCTTGAAGGAATGGAAACTCTATCACAATTAGATTCGGTCATCCTCGGTCTTGTTTCACTGGCTGATGGTGAAATCTTGGCCTCTGCAGGTGAGGACGAACGTTCGATGGTTATCGTTTCCGTTTCGAATCAATGGAGTGATGACGTTTCTAACTCATTGACTTCTTGGCTTGACCAGAATTCAAATTCATCGGATGCCAATCTAGAAATTCGAGCAGTTAAGGTAGAGGCTGCAGCCATCGCTGCGGAATCATCGGGTGTACTTGCTGCGATGTTTTTGGTCTTCGGCACATTCACTATCGTTGCAGGGATACTGCTTGTTCTTACTATTGTGATGATGTTAGCAGAGGCGAGACGCTCTGAACTTGGCACGATGCGAGCCTTAGGCGTCAGCCAATCAGATGCAAGAGCTCTTGCTGTTCAAGAAGGTATTATTCTCTCAAGTCTTGCAAGTTTCATCGGTTCTTTAATGGGGATTGTTCTTGCATGGTTTATCAGCATTGGATTTGAAAACATGTTTTCGTCGGTTGGTTCAAACCAATTTACATTTGCTTGGGAATGGAATTCGTTGTTCTCTGGTGCAGTATGGGGATTCCTTCTCGCTGTTTTCACATTATGGATCTCTGCTTTTTGGACCTCTAAATTGAACATTATTCATGCCCTCAAAGGCGGACGAATTGCACGTACTGAAGGTGTCCCCTGGTTCTTACTTCTCTTGCAGATTCTCGCCTTTGGTGGAGGTTCGCTCACGTTTTTGATTTTGGTTATCCTCGGTTTTGATTCGGGAGTGGCCTATTTCTTGTGGGTCGTTACCGGCGTTTTAGCACTCTTCGTTGTCGTTCCCTTCTTGACTTGGGAATTGCCCACATTCCTGAGAGGAAAAAGTGGAATCTGGCAACGTCTTCACAGAAATGCAAGCAGGAATACTTTGGCCATGATTGGAGCAACACTGCTGATTTGGACCGTAGGATTATCCTCATTGGACCCTGTTCGAAAAGGAATGGAAGCCGATGAGTTGTCGTTCATCGTGCTCGGATTAGTCGAGGTCTTTGCGGGTGTTCTGCTGTTGACCAGTGTTGCTCCTCTGTTGGTGAAGCGTATTGGCAAGTCGAAAATCTTGACACGTCGTTGGGGCCCTGTTCTTCCCGTATCACTTGCTTACCCACTTGCAACTCCGGTCCGAACTGCAGTTGTAATGGGAATGTTCTCAATCACGGTCTTCTCAGTCATCGTTTTAGGCGGTTATGCGGAACAATTTGACAACTATACCAGTTCCTTTGTTGAGGATGCTGAAGGTGAGTATGAACTGTTGTTGACAGGTTCTCGTTCCAGTCCAATAGAATTATCTGAAAATATCTCAGATTGGAATCTCTCTTCACATTTTGAGGAAAGTATTGATTCTGTAGCTAGAGTCCATCGCGGCGAAGTCTTCCTTGAGGACGCAGAAGGTGAGCGAATGCCATATGTCGTTCGAGGTTTTGACGAGGCCTTTGCTCAACACGGTGGATTGCCACTTTACACCTGGGATTCTTCCCTTGGTGAGGATGAGTTTGGGGTTTGGGATGAGGTCTCTTCTCGAGACGATTTGGTACTTCTTGATGCCTCCTTTGGTCTTGAAGCAATAACGGATGGTAGCGGATTATCTACATTGAGTTTTTCAATTGGAGATTCGATTTTACTAATTGATATTTCAAACCCTGGAAATACCCGTTCTGTCAAAGTTGCAGGCTTCCTTGAACAATCTTCATACTTGTTTTCGGCGGGAGTTTGGATGAATGATAATCTCGTCGTTGAGCAGTTTGATGGGCGCCTTACTCGAATGTATCTAAGTGTCTCAGATGATGCCCAACCCTCCCCTACTTTTGAGGATAATTCAGTCGGTGATTTTTCGCCTACAGGTAAGAGTAAAGATGTGCGATTAGCGACCGCAGAATTAGAATCCGAACTCACACCTCTTCTCAATCAAGAGGGAGTTCAGGTTTCCGTCATTTCTGATGAAGTCATGTTACTTCAAACGCTTGTCCTCGCTTTACTGGGGATCTTTGAAGGATATCTGGCTCTGGGATTGATTGTAGGAATCGCAGGAATTGGCGTTGTCACGGTTCGTTCTGTGTCTGAGCGCACCAAGTCAATAGGAATATTACGTGCACTTGGTTACCGACAGAATATGGTACTGCTTTCCTTTTTCATCGAGGTTTCCTGGGTGAGTGTATTGGGCATGTGCAACGGAATTTTGGTTGCCGTTGGTTTTCACAGGGCACTTTACACTGCTTTTTGGAAGGATCAAGGGGCGAGTTTTAGTCTTCCTGTTGATTCGATTCTCTTGGTTTTTATCGGTGGCTGGCTCTTGGTTTTGCTCGCTACATATGTGCCGATACGTAGAGCTGCTCAGACACCCGCATCTGCTGCTTTGAGAGAATCCTAGTTCGTTGTGTAATTTTTCTAAATTTTAGCAATGTGTGAAATTATGAAATCTAAAAACCTCCATTTTTTTATCGTACAGCGTGTTTTTTACAAATAACTCACTCCATTCTTTTACAAAATCAACGGACTGCGTTCCATATTTCTCAATGTCAAGGTTTATTTTTTTAAAAAAAGCCCATTTTTACGACTCCTATAGTATAAATACGACGCTTTTCGTGGGAGGGTTTACCGAACCATCGGAGGTATAGATATGCGAAAAATAACCCCTATGATTCTCGTCGCCTTGATGCTTGTGAGTGCTCTCTCAAGTTTCGACTTCGCCGAGCTAGAAGAAACTGAAGTAATTGAAGATGCAGGTGCCCGTGCGGGTGCTGATGCAGAAATGGTTGCTATCACAAACCCGAAAGAAACCGTCTGCCCATTTGGTGCAGCATGCCGTAACGTCATGAAAGTAGGAGATGTAACTGAATTCTCTTCCTACATTCAAAACAGCGGTGATGCAGACATTACCGAAATGCAATACAGTGTTACTGTATACCTTTCTGACGCAGATGGAAACCCTGGAATGGTTGCTAAAGATGCAACCACTGGCGCAGATTTGACATGGTCCAACCCCAATGTCATGTGTGCATCAGCAGCAAACTGTGACTTTACCTCACTCGCTGCAGGTGATGTTCTTGGCGGCGGAAAGCACACAATGTCTGTTAACGGTGCTCCAATTACGTGGACTCCTGCAAAGGGATTGTATGTAGTTGAGATGGTCGTTGACGCCAGCCCTGATGCTGACGTCGGTAACGATGCACAACAAATCTTCGTCTCAGTCGAAGACTGGTATGACATCACAGTTGACCTACAATGGCTCGATGCTGATGGCGAACTTGCTGGTGATACCACTGCTGGTGACGGAACCAAAGATTGGTCACTCACTGTAACCGCTGATGGTTCAGACACCTTTGACCCTCGTAACGTTACCATCCGAATGGAAACCAGCGGAGATGTTCTTGCTGCTCAAGATGTTGACGGAAATGTAATCGACGGCTCAGGGACCAGTATCTATGCTGCAGGAACCTCAATGACGGTCGATACGTATGAGGATGTTTCTACCGAACCTCCAACCATTACCACCGACTCTCGATCGGTTCTCTCAACTTGGACATTGACTGGAAGCCTTAGTGTTTCAACTCAAAATGCAGATGCATTGTACGGCATGAAGGCCTCTCTCGTCGATTATGCCCAATACGGTCAATGGCAGAAGTGCGTAACTACAGGCTCTGAAAACGAGACCTACGACAACTTCTGTGAAGAAACATTCATTCAGGACGCATATCCTTCGACTGATATTTCTACTATCGACGGTTCAGCAAGTATTTTCCACGACATTCGAATTTCTCAAATGTCTATTGTTCAAGGATTCAATGCTGATGGCACTGGTCAGGGAACAATCATGGTCAACGAGAACACCGGTGGCGACTTGAACGTTGGAACTTCATATCTACATGTTGAAGTAGAACACCGAGGCAGCTCTTCCAGCGAACTCTACGATTGGTCTGTTGACCTTTCAGTCACTGATTCTGGTGGCGCTACCGTGGAGACCGATAACGTGACCTCATGTGACGCTGTTGAACCTGCGTACCCTATGTATGGTCCACTCGGAACTGGCCAGGGCGCATCGATGCAAGCATATGCATGTGCAATGGTCTCCCTCGAGATGGATGGAGAATACACATTCGCTGCAGAACTTGTCCCTGATGCTAAGATGACTGATGCTAAGCCGTCGAACAACGACCGAAGTATGACTTTGAATGTTCGAAACAATGCTCCGCTCATCACATCACTTGACCTGTTGAATGATGGTGATCTTTACTTTGGACAAGATGACCTTCTCTCGATGTCAGTTAGCGTGTTCGATGTCGATGATCCATCTGCTTCAAACCTTGAAATTGAATGGAAACATGCTGGAACCGCACTTCCAGGATGCGAGCGAGCGAACATGCAAATCACTTGTTCAGTTCTCATCTTGCAAGGCTATGTGACAAACTTCCCAGTTTCCGTGACCGTCTATGACGCTCATGGCGGAGAAGCGAGCGAAGAACTCATGATTCAAATCTGGAACGATGGTGGTTTCTCTACCGCTACTGACAGCGGACTCTCGATGACGTACAACATGCTCTACTGGGGAACAGCTCCATTCAGCCTCACCGCTTCAGATGGTGAAGCAATGATGGGCGAAGAACTCCCTGGCTACTCTGGTATGTATGATTCAGTTGCTGTTATTGATTACGCACCTTCAACCACTTACTCAGCGGTCGATGTATTGAGCCAATCAATGTCGATTTCCTTCGACAAGAGTCTCGGTGCAACCTCCCTTTGGTACGTGAACAACAACATCTGGACCATGATCAGCGACAATCCATTGGATACCAACGATGCAACAATCAGCGAATTTGCTTACACGTTCCCAGCGAACTCCCCAGTTCTCTCGGCAGGTCAAATGGTCTTGATGGGTGGTTCCTTGGCACAGGCTGAAGTTCCAACCGCAAGCATTACTGGATTTAACGCCGCTCCAGGTAAATCTGGTGCTATTCTCCTTAATTGGAACGTTGATGGCACCATGCTTACAGGTGACAGCATTGATATCTCAATCTGTGAAGCAGTTGACTGTACGAACGCACACGAAGCAGGGCTCGGTGCTGGAAACACTTCCTACACTTACTCTGGAGCAAACACAGTTCACGGAACAAACTATTCTGTTTCCGTAGCCGTTTGTAACGAAGTTGGATGCAGTTCACCAGTAGGTGCGGGCTTTGTCATCGCTGACAGTGAAGTTGACGGTGGAGCAGCAGCTACTGATTTGACTATTGCAGCTGAAGGAAACACCTGGACCGTCTCATGGACTGCGTCCGGTGACCAAACTGACGTTGCATCGTGGAAGGTCTGTTACACCCGTGGCACCTTCACTGCCGCTCAGATAGACGAGACTACATGTGTAGATGCTACCGGAACATCTGTCGATATTGACATATCAACCTGGTCTGCTGGAACATACACCTACCACTTTACTGCAGTTCCTGTTGACGCACTGGGTAACTCCGTAGCAGCAGGTTCGATGAACAGTATCGATTATCAGCGAGATGCAAACAACAACAACGATGCTGACGGAACAACCGTCATCGGTGATGATGTTGAATCCGATGTCCCATCGTGGACATGGGGTCTCATCGGCGGAATCGTCGTTGTTGCCTTCATCGCAGGCGCTTTCATCCTCTCTCGTGGAGGAGATGGCGACGAAGGAAAGGACTGGGACTACTGAGCTCCATTCCTAACCCTTGAGCAATATCATCCCTCTCTTAGCAGAGGGAAGAGCCGCTGAGTGGGTCGTTTCGACGACCCTCTCAGCCCCTTTCTTTCAAACTCTTTCATTCGTTCTGACGTCGTTGATTTTTACTCTCTTCTCAATTTGACAAGCACAATTAATTTGGGGCTTTTTTAGCGTTAAAATGCATACAGATCTTGGGGAAAAAAGACTCATTTCAGATTTACAATTATCTCTTTATTCGAATTGTAATTTTTTACAAACAGTATGTACCAATTGGAAGCATAATTGTGACTTAGCATATCGTTTGAAAAAGTAAATTCAAAGCCAAAAATCAAACATTTCGCACCCCAACTCCTATAAGGGGAACAAGGCGTGGGATGCTTTGCATACAATCCGTATGAGGTGAATGACATGTTGGGAATAAAGAATACCAAGAAAAAAACTGTCTTCAACGGAATTGGCGTAGCACTGTTGTTGTGCGCATTGATGGCCCTAATGCCTATGGCTGGGTTTGTCGACAACACAGCAGGTGATGTTGAGTTTGTAGCTACAAACGAAACAGCGGAAGACGAGTTCTTCCCACTGCCAGATACCAAGAAGGCTGTAGAATACGAATATGAACCATCCGAGGAACTCCTCGGAATGAGAGACCAAACGACCAAGACCTTCGTTCAAGAAGATGGCAGATTCGCGCAATTAACGCACGACACCCCTGTCCACTTCATGGGCGATAATGGGGCATGGACAGACATTGATCTGAACATCGATGCTACTGCAACTGGTTGGGAAGTAATGGATAATACCTTTACAACTCAGTTTGCTGCAGAAATGGCAAACGGTGTCGCAGTCCAAGTCAACCAGTTCGTCGACCCTATCATTGTCGGAATTAATCCTACTTTGATGACCATCGATGAAACAGGAACTGCTCCTCAACCATACATCGTTGCTCCTTCAACACAGGAAACAACTGTTGGTGGAAACATGATCCGATATCCTGTTGCAGAAGGGTTTGCACTTGACTATGCTGTCGAGAGCACTCAACTAAAGCAGAATCTCGTCATCAGCGAGCGTCCGGTCCTGGAACCAAACGCAGCTTGGTTCGGTTTCTCTGAAATCATGCAAATCCCTACTGGATATGCACTTTTCCTCGGAGAAGACATGCTTGGTGACGAAATCACGCAAACTCAAGACTCCCTCGATATTCGAAACATCGAGACTGGTGAATTGCTCGCTCAAATCCCAGTCCCTGTAGTTTACGAAGAAGGAGCTGACGAGCCTTACATTGCGACCTATTTCATCCAAGTCTCAGGCTCTCAAGTTCTCTTGTCGACTGTTGTTGAATCCGCTTGGTTGTTGTCTGACGACCGCGTTTTCCCTCTCGCTATCGACCCGACCATTTCCACATACAGTGCTAGTGGAGCATACTGTTACAAGTATTACAACCGTTGCTACACTTCGACTTACCGATACTTGTACAAGTCCGGAAGCACCACATACTACCAACCGTTTAGCCGATACACTTTCACGACTGCAAGCGCATTGCCGTCTGGTGCAACTGTTGACGCTATCTCACACCACCAATACTGGCAATACAAGTCCGGAACTTCGAACTCAAACTCTGTAAGCGGAGTTGTTCTTGAAAACTGTGGTGCAGGGTCCACATCCTATGGATGGACCATGCCTACTGCAACTTGTTCAGGAGTACTCAACCCATCTTACTACTCGTTTACGTCCAGCCAATACAATACTGCGAATGCTCGTCGAGTGATTGTTTCACTGCACAACAGTGCAACCTTTGATTCACTCACACCTAGCGGCTATTCCTGGAAGACTCTCGATATCTGTACTTCTGCTACTACCTGTTCTTCTGGAACCGCTGCAGGATACGTTACGACTGCACAATCCGGTGCGACCAGCGTCGGAATTGGACTGAGAATGCCAAGCAACTCATTGTACCTGTATTCATACACAAACAATGGTGGCTCGTACAACTCTTACATCAAAATCACCTACTCAGGTGGAAGCGATACTGATGCACCTCTGTCTGAATTCGTTCCATACACCGATGTTTCCTCTTACATCGAAGGTTCTCGAACTTTCTTTACCAAGTTGGTTGACATGTCCGGAATCGACACAACCTCGGCTAACAAGCCAACGCTGAACTATGCTCTCAACAACGGAACATTCACCAGTGTCGGAGCAACAAACATTGGAACCTGTTCCTCAACAGCTTCCTCTTGCCGATTCAGTGCAACAATCCCAACAATTTCTGCAGGCGATTACGTCGAATATTACTGGAAGTACCAAGACCTTAACCCAACAAGCGCAAACGTTGGATACGATCCAGCATTGACAGGAACTCAAACCACACCTACCCCTTACTACTTCGCTGTCGAAGATGTAATCAACGCAGGTGATGACAAGAAATTGACGGTACTGACGACCGATGTTCACGCTGGAAGTTACTTCTCCCCGAAGGCCAGTCAACTCATCGACCGCCAAATGACCCACTTCGATGGAAGCGACGAATTCTACTTTGAATTCGACACCTCCACATGTGGAACAGGAAGCAACTCATGTTGGTACACCTCATCCTACTACTTCTACAACAACTGGGTTATGCAACACACAACCGTTGCTGGTTCAGGTTACAACGGAATGGCCTCGTCTTCGCAACGCTCGAATCTCGATGAATTGCACCGAGACGATGGTGGATACCTCACAACCGCAGCAGATGACGGCCCTGGAATGAACTTACTCTACCTCTACAACGCTGGTGAAGATGCCTTCGCTATGGTTGGTATCGGTAGTTCTCCATCTATTGATGAAAAGTTATCCGGTGGAACTTCTGCAACCAACTCTTACAACTATGGATACACCAAGTCATACAAGATCACTCTTGGCTCTGACTACGGTGGACACATGGGTAAGTTCGCTTTCGGTAACGCTACTGGCGGAGCTGGAACGAATGCTAACCGACTTTGTGTAGCCTCCAACGGTTTCACTTACTTCATGCGAAGCCCATACGCCAGCCGTGACCAGTGCTCTGGTGCTTACTACTACGCAGGAGCTTACACCGGTTCTACAAACTATGTTTGGGCTGGATGGGCTCTCGGTATGGGATACTATGGAAGAATGGCTTCATCTGGAGATGTTCAATTCAAGACTGGAGGCGTCGCCCCAACACCTGACACCTTCGCTCCTGATATTGACCACTCTGCTCTCGCAGACTCACACAGCAAGAGCCGAACCATTACCGCATCACTTTCTGATGCAGGTGACCCACCGGCAGGACTGAACGTCAGCACAACCGCTGGCGTCGGGCCAACAATGTATTACCGTGTTACACCAGATGGTGGAACTGCAGGTTCTTGGACATCATCAGTCATGACTCCAGAATCAGGAAAGACACGCGCTGAGTGTGCCTCTGCTTCCTGTGATTGGTCGGCTGATGTCGAAGACCTTGAACGTGGAGATTCCGTTGAATATTACATGACCGCTCAAGACGTTTCAACCGTCGCAACCGGCGTTAACTCTGCTACGACATCGACTGAGTCCTTCTCAGTTGGTGATCCAAACAAGATGTTTATCGTCGAATGGAGAGACATGCAATACACAAACAGTAACGACCGATGTACTTACCAGGCAGTCTTCTATGACGTTACAAATGAAATCGAATTCAAATACGATGACTCTTGTACAAACTCATACGACGCTGCAACTGTTGGATTCATGGACCAAACCCGAACAAAGGGTCAGACCATTCGACATTCAACAAGCACACAATACATCACTGGAACAAACCCTCACACCAACAACTACCGTATCTCTACGGCAAGTGGTGACGGTTCTTGGGAATCCTTTGACCGTGGACTGACCGGATTGGTTAACGCTGATGAATCTGCAATTCAGGGTTCATCCAGTGGTCAGCCGTCCGGATACTACTGTGCTTCTGGTTACTACTGGAACACATGGAGTTCCCAGTGTGCTGATAACATTGCAATGCCAGATGGTTTCAACTTTACCTACTTCGGAACTGATTACAACTACACTGACAGCAATGACCGTATCAACCTAGGTCGACACGGTAACATGCACTTCGTCAGTAACGGTGCAACCTCTGTTGTGCGCAGTATGACCACTTGGTATGGAAACATGCCACAGTTGCCATACTCCTCAAGCAGCTATGCTCGAGCGGGATTGATTGCTCCTTACTGGTCTTACTACGGAACTTACTACTGTTACCAAAACAGTGCTGCTGACTGTGGTGTATTCTACCGAACCATGCCTTTCGAAGGTAAGGGAACGGATGTAACCTCCGACATTACTCAAGATACAACTTGGGATTTGACAGACAGTCCAATCCGCATCAATCCGAGCAGCGATTATCTCTCGGTTTCCGCTGATTTGACTATTGAAGCAGGAACTGTTGTTCAAATCGGTGCTGGCAAGGGAATCTCCTTTGACGGTGCTTGTGACCAAATGACCATCAACGGTAACAGTTCTGCACACGTCCTTTTCGAAGCACTTGAATCAGAATGGCTTGGAATGGCATTTACCGATGACTGTTCAACAGGCACTGACGATCGCCACGTCTTCTCATACGTTGACTTCAAGAACACCTCTGATGCTGCTATCGCTGCTGGTTCTCGCCACGGCTCGAGCCCAAGCACGAACGGCAACGTTGGAAACTTCACAATGGATCACGTGACCTTCACCAATGTCGGTTCTGCATTCTCTCACGGAAGCGGGCAAGGCACTGTTGTATCGATGAACGAATTCGATGTTAACGGAGCAGACAGTTCATGTTTCGACTTTGCTGAAAACTCGGTCGTCTCACTGACTGAAGGTTCCATGACAAACTGTAACACTGATGGTAACTCCGGCGATGGAGCAATCGTAAATGTAGCAGGTTCGACTGGCGGTTCTCTTTTCTTAGAGAACACAACCATCAGTAATGCTTACGTCAATCTAATTGATATCGATTTGCAAATGGTTACCGTTTCAAACGTGACCGCTACTGTAACAGGTGCTCAACAAACAGGTGACGCAATTGGTTCCGCTGGTGGAAGTGGCAGTGAAGTTGTCTTGTTCAACTTCGTGGCCGATGACTACTCGACGGTTTCGATTGACGCAATGGATATGATTTCGTTGACCGATGTCGACTTTGGCACAGCATCAATGGAATTCCTTCCTGGTGGAAGTGCAACTTCATCTGCTGCAAGTGCATCTGGTGATAACGCAATCTTTGACGATGTCATAGCAGGTCACATGACTATGCGAAACGTCCAACCTGGAACATTTGACGATGTTTCAGTCGGCGACCTAACCGTCTTTGGAAACCCTGTGAATTCCGATGTAATTAACATGAACAACCTTGATGCTGATGAAGTGACAATCTCTGGCTGTGGCTGGAATGTCATTTCTGACAGCATGACTGCAGAAAGTTTGTCTTCAAACGGATGTTCTGCTGCTGCGAACACAATCGTTGTGTCTGGCTCAACTCTTAGCCACTCCTCAACCTCAGAGTCTGCAATCTATGCACGATATTCTGATGTTACTGTGGGTCAAAGCGCAGTAACTTCCTCAACAGCAGGAACCGGTAGTGTTTACCTCGCACAAGCAGATACCAACTCTGATATCCGTCTTGTCGCAGTTACACAAAACGGTGACGACTGTGCAGATTCCTCCGGTGCTACCGGAGATTGTGACATCGATGTTGCGTCCTCTTCGTCTGAAGTCTGGTATGGTGGACTGGCAACAGTTCGCACCTACCGAATGGCTTTGGTTGGTGGATCTCCAACTCAAATCTTCAAGTCTGGGCACACAGTCACTGCTGCAGTGATTGACAGTTCTGCCTCTGAATTGTTTGAAGTCGGTAGCCACGTTACAGATACTGCAGGTTCTGCAAGTGTTTGGGTTATTACAGGAGATGATTCTGGTAACGCATACGCAGACCACAACATCCGTGCGTTCGGTCCTGCCGGACAGAACGAAACAATGTCCAGCGACTCTTGGTATCCTACTGCAGGATTTACCATTGGAAGCAGCATTGACCTCTTGCTCGAACCAGCACCTGTTGACTTCGACCAAGCGGGCATGGACTGTGCTTGGATGGACAACTATGTAGACCCGAACAACGGTGCTACACTTCCGACCAATGGAACAACTGCATCCGGACACACAATCTTTGAGTTCGATGGAACACCAATGACCCTTTCTGCAGACCTCAACCTCGACGGTTGTAAGATGATTTTGAAGGGTTCATCTTTGAAGGTGAAGAGCTCAGCAACAATATCCCCTGTTCTCACATTGAGCAATGGAGGTTCAATTGCAGTCACAGTTTCACCAGATACTGGTGCAGTTGGTGCTATTCGAGCGTTCTCGAGTTCCTACGGATTGAATTTAGATATCGTTAGCGGTTCTCTAATTCTCGACGGCGGAACACTCCGTGATGTTGCTCAAGATTCATCTTCTGGATCCGCTCTCATGATCGGCTCTGGCGCAACATTGCAAATGATGAACAATGCGGTGATCTATGGCTCGTCTGCTAACAGTGACTCAATGGCAACTGTGAAGGTTGATGGTGGAACCGTCAACATCGCAGATTCCTCCATTATCAACAATGGACAAACAGGAACCGCACTTTGGGTTGAAGCAGCAGGCGGCTCGATTGACAATATTATCGTCAAGAACGCAGCTGTTGGTATTCAAGCATACAACGGTGCGCCTCAAATCGATGGATTCACTTCCACCGACAACGTCGTTGGTGTGGATGTCTACGGTGGTATGTCTCTACCTACCATTTACCGAAGCACACTACTCAGCGGCCAAAGCACTGGATGGACAACTTACAAGATCGACTTGTCAACTTACTTGGCAAACGACTTCATTCAAGTAGGATGGAACAGTATTTACGGTGGCGGTAACGCTCACCCATCATACAATTATGCAACAAGCAAGTACTACATGATCACCGACCGATACAACATTGAATTGGAAGATGATTCAGGAAACGCTTGGAACATTACCAGTTCCTCCGATCTCGGATATTACCCATACAGCGCTGCAGACCCAGCATCTGGAGATGGCACACACGCCACATACACCGAAGGCGCTGCCGGTGGTGTTCCAAGTTGGAACTGTAACGAATATGGATACAGTTACGGTCCGAACTATCCTTCTTCGTTTGAAGGCTACTTCTACCGCATCTGGCAATTGTTGGCTGGAACAAACCCTGGATACCCAGGTTACTACCAAGCACCTCCGCAATTCGGATTTGACTGGGAAAACATCGATGGCGTTAGCCCATCTGGTTCCTATGCTTACTACCCATACCACTACTGGGGCTACTACTACACCTCCTACCACGGTGGAACAGGTGTTTACATGCCTCCTGAAGGATACTCTGGTTCATACAACGTCTGTCTTGACTATGCATACTCATACTACATGAGCGCTGGACAAGGGGCACGTTTGACCATG
>CABYOM010000019.1 GCA_902520595.1 uncultured Candidatus Poseidoniales archaeon
AACTTGCAGGAGTCAACGTCGTAGGAGCGGTAGAATACTGTTCGAAAGCCACCACGACATATCGTCATAATTTCCCTACCCACACCGTAATTTGTAATGATATTACTAAAGTTCCCCCACAGCAGCTCGAGGAAAAACTTATCGAAGAACAAAAAATAACAATCGAAGACATAGACATTGTTGCAGGTGGGCCGCCATGCCCTGGTTTTTCAAACATTGGACGCTCCAAAATCCTCAGTCTCGTCAAGGAAGGTACTTGGAATTGGGGTAATGAAAAGGAACAAGAAACTCGTCACCAATTTATTCAAGACCCTCGAAATCAGTTGTTTAACGAATTTGTAAAGTATGTTGGTCATTTCAAGCCAAGATGGTATATCATGGAGAATGTTCCCGGGATGCTAACTTCAAAAAATGAAAACAACCTCATTATTCCAATATTAGTCAAACAGGCATTTCGTGAAGTTGGCTATGAATGTAAGTGGGATATACTTTCTGCTGATGATTTCGGCGTCCCTCAGTCACGCAAACGTTTGATCTTTATTGGATGGAGAAGCACTGTCCCAAAGGATGAGTTCAATCATCCAGTCAGACCCAAAAAACAGAAGACATATACATCGCTCGAAGCTATAGATGATCTGCCCGAAGTAGGGCAAGATGGTGGAGACCACTCAAAATGGAAAGGTGAACTCAATCCTAATCCAAATCCATTTCAAATTCAGATGCGGTATAAGGAATACCAAAATGCTGGAAAGAAAGACCCCCGTAGGAAGGTAATACCTTCTGCTAAAAATCAACAAATAAATTGCCATACAGGCAGAGCGGTCAATCCGAGAGATCGAGCAATTTTCCCATTACTCCAAGCACCAGAAGGCAAAGAAAGAGTAACTTATGACAAAATAGAGCCTTCAAAACTGGTGTTTCCTGATGGATGGAAATGGAACGAGGAGGAACAACTCGTTGTTAATGACGAATTAGGAAAATCATACAAATGGTACAGCAGAAAATCGTTTAAAGATAAATTACGTCGAATTCCTGCACACAAACCTTCCCCAACACTCGTAGCGCATATGGCTGTGGACACCTACATGTATATTCATCCAGACCCAAATACGCACCGTACAATAACTCCTCGAGAAGCAGCACGAATACAGTCATTCCCTGATAATTTTGATTTTTCCGAGGTCTCCTTTACCTCTCAATACAGGCAGATTGGAAACGCTGTCCCGCCCTTGATGGCTAAGGCAATCGCTACGCAGATTCTAAATAAGTTCTCTTAGTAGTATATTTGTGCCGCAGACATCTGGAATAGTATCTACTCGTATGATTGACGGAGTGAATCGAGATATCATGTATCTTGACAGAATTACAAATTCATATTGTATTCACCGCGATGATACTGCGACAACACGAGTTGGTGCTTCGAGGAAAAATAATCAACTACAATTCACACCGTCTGCTAACAAGAGCAATGCTTATTCATTTACAGATAGTAACAACTTGGCAATGAACAACTATTTTTTGGACGTTCAGTCTCTGAGAGACCATTTGCATATGTTAAGGAATTGCTATGAATATCATATTTTTCAAAACTACTATCAACTAGATCCCGTTTACGAAGTCGATGGAGACAAATGGGTTGAAAATTTAGCGTTACTAAATACCTTAGTTCAAACTCACGGTGGCGGGAATTGGGATCCCCTAGAAATGCGCTTTATTACACTGCGTCTAGATCCTGCAGATACGGGATACCCCGCAATTGCTCGTAACCCGAGTGGGGGAAGGGGGGGGGCTACTCACACCACTTCGGACTAACCCTACTCAAGATGAAGAGTGTTGGGATTGCTTTCAAGCCATCATCCTCCCTAAAATATCCATTCCTTATCTCGTCAAAATGGATACTAATGAGTTCCACCTAAAGTTTGAAATTGATGAATCTTTAACATTACTTACATCCAGCGCGCCTGCAGCGATCCCAGCTGCGACAAATTTAGCACGTAACTGGTTATGGGTCGGAGCACCCGGCACTGGAAAGAGTTTCGATCTTAACGCTGAAGCAGAACGTTATGTTGGAGCCACTGCAGGAGGATCTATTACTGATGATATTTTCAAAATGACGTTTCATCCATCGACATCTTACTTTGATTTCATCGGTGATTATCGCCCCTTAACTTTGTATGATTCTCGAGCCATACCTACCTATCTAAGTTTGGATTCAAGTCCTGTTGTTCGTCCCGGCGAGATATCTATTGATTACTCATTCGTCCCAGGAATATTCCTCAATGCTTTTATTCGAGCAATAGAGAATCCAACTCTTAAAATTGTGGTCATCATAGATGAAATTAATCGGGGGAACATCTTCGACATAATGGGTGAAGTACTGCACTTAATGGAAAGACAGCCCTTGACCAGTGCGTCTCCATATGTTGGATCGAATAGGGTAGACTTATCGAAACACGCGATGGCTTATCTCCGATCAACTTCCAGACGTTTCTCAGAAGTGAGGCTTCCGGAGAACCTTTACTTGTGGGCTACAATGAATCCAAATGACCATTCAGTTCACAGAATTGACAGCGCATTTGTACGTAGGTGGACTACCAAGTATGTTGGAATCAATAATGGGAGTAGAGTTGGAATGTATACAGTCCCGAACCCGATTAATCTCGACTGGGACACTTTGAGAACAAGGATCAACGACAAGTTAGAGAATGAAGAATCGATGATTGGCTTTTGGTATCTAAAACCATTTGAGTTTTCAAACTGGGAATTGTTCTATTCTAAACTGGTGTACCATTTAGCGAATAATGTTGTTAAGAATAACTTAGGATGCTTATTTAGAGATGATTTAGATACAGTTCTTAAAGTCATGGAGGCGTGTTCCAATAACGCAAGTCCGTTCAGATCAACAATAACGCCTTAGATGGTATTCCTCCCGCACATTAAATTCTTAGAGGCTTCTGTATGGTTTTATCCTATCGACAATCACCAGAATCGGCATTTGTAGTGTTTACAGAACAAGAAGATTATCCTAAACGAGATTTGCGTAGGATATTAGAAGATCAAATTGATGGACTTAATGATGATGAATTTATAGAGATTTTAGAAGAACTTAATCGGGACACCAACATTTCACTGAAGAACTCATCATACAAATTCAAATTTGTTGGAGGAATGGCATTAAAGTTGAGACTCAGGGACGGAACACTCCCCCTAAATCTAACGATTTTTGTGTATCCAAAATGGCACAGGCAAGCGAATAATCAAGAATTTGAAATAATCGAAGATTTGATGACAAGTTTTGGAAAGTATTTTTCAGGGCTAACCTCTAACATGGAAAATAATGCGGAACGAATGTTCGACTTAGATCATATCGAATCCCCTTTAAGCAACAGCAATCCGTCACATATATTCACGACATGGCTGTCTTTGATTAACGATACGAACACTCATGGATATATTCTCGAAAAACTTCGTATTGAACACTCTCGGACAGGTAAACCCAATTGGAATTCAACATTCTCAAGAACTACCCCTATTATGATTAACAGCACCCCACTCTATCTAAACCCAATTCGAGAGATTAATAGCAATTCTGAAACTATAGTTGCCAAAATTCACGAAGAAATATACAGTTTTGTAATGACTCAACTATCTAAATACTTTCCAATGAAAAAAAAACTATTAAAGTTTAGAACAATCGATAAGCTTTCGAATATTAATCAAAAAAAGACTGTACTTCAAGACGCTATTAACAAATGTTCACGTTTTTTTATCAAGCAACGGCTCGAAAGACTCTTATCCGTGATTAAAAAATCCACTGAATTCAATCCAAATAAGGACATTAGGTTTGGAATCTCATCAGAAGGAATGAATTATTTTTGGGAAGCGATGTTACTTGGAACTGTTGGTTCAAAAACAATGCTCGAGGAAATTCAACGAGAGATTCCATCAGTTAGGATTACTGCAGGGGGGTCTATACGAGCAATTAATAATCGTAGGAGTAAACATAAGATAGATGGGGTTCTAGATTTAAATTCTAGCCCACTCAACCAAGACATTATTCTTTATGACGCAAAACACTACAGAGAATGGAATACATTGTCAATCGATGATGTGACAAAACAATATGCATACGAACGAGCAATTGCTTTGAATCCTTCAATCGCTCATACTGTTCAAAAAAATTGCTTCGTATTTCCTATGACGGATATTGAAAACCCCGTATCGAGCATTATTGTCAACAGAGGAGCATACAACTTGCCGTATTTATCCGGAGGTGCAAGCACTGGTATATCTATCCCTGAACTGCAAATAATTGAATTAAATCCATACTTGGTTTTAGAATCATATTCAAGAGGAGTTGAATACAATCTTGGTGATGAACTAAGAGCAGCACTCAATTAGCGAACGTGAAGAAAGTAAAATGTTCGAACGGCTGACGTATTCCCTAACCGGCGAAAGAAAGTTGGCTAGTGAAAAGTTCAAATCAAATTGCTCATATTCAAAATTAGAGATTTTTTGCATAGTTGCGCATTGGTTTTCATTCAATTATTGAGAAAATGGCTTAAGCGACAAATATATACTCAACCTAATCAAAAAAATTGTATTTGGTGATAATGTCTAGATTAGTCATCCAAATAGCATCACTCACACTTAGAACGACTTCTATAGTCTCCAAAATTTGAACCTTTACACTCAAATGGCTGCTAAGTTACAGAGGAAATCACTAAAAAAGTGTGATTGACTTCGTAAATCATGAGTCAAGAGCGCGGCGTTGTCCATTCAATCATTTATCGAGGGAAAAAAGCAGAGCGAGTTTACTTTGACCCAGTTGCAAATACGACATGCTGGCACCGTATTAAACCTGCGAAAACTGTTCGAAATAATCGAAATCTTCAAATTTTCTCAAAAAAATGGAAGCATATCATCTATGAATTTCTAGGAAGTGATTCTATGGACGACAACATCTACTACCTCGATGTAACCTCATTACGAGCACACCTCTACGAACTTTGGCACGAATACAAACACAACTCGTTCCAAAACTATGACCAAACCGATTTGATGTATGAGGTAAATGAAGGGCAATGGCATCGAAGTTTACGTCGACTTAACGCCCTCGTCGAAACATATGGATTTGGAAATTATTCTCTTCACATTTCCTTCGCTTTCAAAACATTAGGTGTGAAGCCAGGCACTACTAACAACTACATGTACTGGACTATTGGGCAAAAAACTTCGAAGGCTAAACAAGATTGTGATGTCTGGGATGCCTTTCAATCGATAATTTTGCCTAATATCTCTGTTCCTTATCTAACCAAATCGTTAGAAGACAACTCATTTATTCTAGGATTCAAGTGCCATGCAACACGAAATTAAGTGGTTTCATAAAAGTCCCACTATATGTATCAATCTTATTCCTATACTAATCTTTACTGCTCTTGGCAAGGAAGAACACAACCGGCAACAAGGTCAGCCAAAACAGCGGAATCAGGAACGTGCTCATTGAACCTGCCTCTCCTGTTTGCGCATTCGCATCTTGATCTTGAGCCTCAAGCATCTCTGGGGTTTGCCAGTCCCACCAAGCCATTGTAGCGATGATATCCAGCCCAGTCTGCAACCCTTGCTCGACGTTGGCTTGACCTCCAGCCATCGTATTGATGGTTGTCACCGTATCGGTTTGGGCGTGCTTTGGCGTCTGCTCACAGGCATCACCTTCCTCGTAGATGTACTGATGCTGACCGCGCAACCACGTAGCTGTATGATTATTCATGATGAAATTGAAATGGTCTGAATTTCCTTTGATATCGTCAATCACTCGAACCCATTCTTCTGGATGAGAAAGGTTGGCATTGATCTCTTTCAAATGCGCTTGGAACCATTCAGCATAGACTTGCATTTCTTGAGTAACCTCGAGGCCTCTGTCTTCATAATACGACCAATCATCAACTGGAGAAGTGAACATATACAGCGTCCAAAACTCTTCATCACAACCGGCTAACTGGCTTGCAAGTGGCGTCGGAACCGGCCAATTGAGTGCAAACATATCCAAATTGATGTAGGTCACATTGACGTCTTCAGGAATCTGTTGTTCAACAAAATGCAGACTTCCCTTTCCTCCATCTTCAGGGCTACCACTCCCCTGCCATTCCTCATAATCCCACCATCCCAGTTTCCAGGTGTGCAGTGGCGTGCCGTTCCACTCAGAGAAGGTTCGAGCAATTTCAAGAAGTGCGCCTGAGCCCGTGCCGTCATCGTATGCACCGGTGTTGGTGCAGCCAGGATAGGTGACACCTATCAGTGGAGGAGGAGAATAACAGATAGCGTCGTGATGCGCACCAACAACGCGCCAATCGTCTTCCAGCGTTCCGTTAATGGTGACGACAATGTTTTGGCAATTCGAGCAGAGTTCCGTGGTGAACGATTGGCGCTCAACCTCATAGCCCATGCCTTCTAATTCACTAGCAATCCAATTGCGAGCATTTTCATTGGCTGCAGAATCGATTTGACGGTAGCCGAATTCAGTCAGGCTAACCATGTTATCGTAGGCTTGTTCGCCTTCAGGCCAAGCAGGTGGTTGCTCGAGTTGGGCATCAGGTACAGCAAGGTTACCAGGCAGACAACACGCCATCAGCATCAGCAGTACTAAGAGTGAACTGTGATGCAAGCGTTGAGCCATCGGTTGGCTACTGATGGTGCTTGACTTGAGACTTTCTGGCCTCGACAATGCATATTAACACCTCCACACAGGTCGTGTCATGGCTCTCAAGTGTCCAACTATTGATGAAGGTGAAATTTATTGCATTCGTGAGGTGGATTTCATCAGCCAAAATCCTACTGAATATGTAAAATTAGGAAAGACAAGACGAGAAACAGCTCAACGATTGAAAGAACACCAAACTGGAAACCCACGTCAAGAGACTGCCGAATTTGTCCATTACACCGACATGATGAGTTCTTTGGAAAAATACCTCCACTATCATTTTGCAAACGACTGCGTGAACAGTGAATGGTTTATCATCGATACGCCAAGGGTGATGTCTGATGTCGCTCCTTTAATTCAGAGCTTGGCCGCAGAACATGCGCTTGTTCGACCAGCCTTTGATGAATGGAAAACTCAAGCAAAAACGGTCTGTAATGGAAACACAATTGCAGCAACTGCTGCGCACCAAACGCTTCACGGAACCTACCTTCAACAGTATGAGCGATATAAAGTAGCGGAAGCAGTAATGCGAATTGCAGAACTTGAACTGAAAAGCATGATTGGAGCCAGTGATGGTATAGAAAACATGGTCTATCTTGTAACTACTGAACAGATTCCATTTGAAAAGGATAATTTTTTGGCTAGTCTAGCGACTCATGCTGATCGTGACAAATGCCACAAAACCGAAACCAAAGTTCTGCCTGAAGCACCAAAAATCACTGGAGAATTAGCGCTCTCGAAAATTGATGCAGCGTTGAATGCTCGTCTCAAGGCGTTGGAAAAATCGTATGAAGCAAGTAAACCAGATATGTCGAATGTCGCTCAACCAGCATTGCCAGTCACGCCTGCTCTCATCGGTTTACACAGCAACTGCCTCACCAGTAAAAAAGAGTTCAAAGAAGCGGAGTGGGATCTGCAAAAAACTACTGCTGAATTGGTATCAATGCTGAAAGATAACAAGGAGATTCAAGATATCATCACATGGGATCGAAAGCAAGTAACAAAAGCCAAATTTGAGAAGGACTGGGCTAAGAAGTATTTCACAACTGAATATCATGCACATGAAGGCACGCCTCTCACCAAAGTTTTCCGTGTTAACATTGATGATGGCAAAAAATACCCGTAACCTTGTCTGGAATCGAACCAGATCCTCTGCTCTCACAGCGTGCACCGTACACCAAAGGAGTCCCAACAGGGCTACCACCATACTTGCACAGAACCTTCGTTTTCACGCGCCAAAGTGCGTATCCCCATTTTCTGGGCCAGTGGCAGTTGTGTGCAAGTCAATCTTTCAATCATGACGAATATCTCCTCGTCCAATTGTTTGGTAAAGTGTGTTCTTGATATTCATGTTCCTCGAGATGGACAATGGTCAATTCGAGGGTATACAGCGGTCTTGAAACATCCTGTCCCATTTCCTCATAATAGGCCTCAACTGCAACCATTGCTTCATTCAAGGTAGCCGTTCCATGAGCAACTGTGATAATTTCTCTGCACTGAAAATATCTTGAATTGTAATACGTTGCACCAAGCGATTGAACTTTGGAATGCTCAATCAACAATTTGGCTAAATGCGGGGTTGCATTTTCTCCAGACCATTGCAGTGGCTGAATCGGATTGGATGACCAAGACTCTCTTGTTTGAATCGTCGTAGTCTGATGTTTCCACCACGGGCATCTGGCCTTGGCGTGTTGCTGTAATTTGTTTCTGACTGCAATGGCAGAATGTTTGGTGTAAAGGGCAGGTGCTAATTCAATGAGGTCGCCATGAATAACATTGAGAACAAAGTTCTCTCCTTGAAGTTTGTAAGACCTTTTTTCAATCTCGACCTGCAAGCACTGTGGATGGTTTACAAGCCACTGAAGATAACTAGAATAGGCTTCATAGGGCCAAGCAAATCTCGGTGGAACGGGTGTTTTGAACGTCATACCCTCCTCTCTGTCGTCCATGTAGACCGTCGACCACGTGTCGTGCCAATTTTCCCAAGTGATGGCATTTGGATGAACACTTTCTTCGACTTCATCATCCAACATTTTCTGCACTTGAGAAGGGGAAAGACTCATCTCAGGAGCCGTATTCCAAAACCACGGTTTGATTGCTTCAAACCAATCGTGATGGCCAAGTGGACCGTTGGTAGAGTGATGAACTTTGAAGACGGTAGCAGCATAGGTTTGCACTTCATCATCAGCATTACCTCCAAGCCATTCAATGTCGCATACTTCTTCCATTTGGGTATTCGAATCAAGCGCAAAAAGGCCACCAGGGTGATTGAACCACCTGCATCCTCCCTCGCCCATTTCTCTGTGTTTGTGGTCGACAATAACCAAACCTCCGTCTCTGATTTTGAAAGCATACTGAGCCATCATATTGGCAAAGGCAACATCATCATCGATGATGAATCTGTCAATCCAAGAGAACCAATCCACATACAGAACATCAACCGGTGGAGCATTCATGAGATACTCGTAAGCATCGCCTCCATGGTGGATTTGCCAATGCGGTATATCGATGAACACTTTTCTGAACACAGGATCTCCTGTTGAGGTATCATGTAATCTCTGATAGTTGGCATGATTCGCTGCGTTCGCATGATACGGCCATTCATCAGGACAGAATTGGCCGAAATCAACGAGAGCATGGATGAATGGATGCCCAGCATCCTCAAACAAACTCATGCTGGCATGGTAATGATTTGCAGCTGCAGGATGCGCTACAACCAGAGGTCTGTTTTCATCAACTTCAATGGGCAATCCAATTCCCATGTCCTTGTCTTTACCGTATGCGATACAGAAGCCAAATCCTTCAAGTTGCAATTTTCTCGCCATACTTTGACTCATCATACACACCTCGGATGGTCGAGAGGAACAACTCTGAAGATTCTCTTCGTTTGTCTCTCAAGTCTTGCATAATCTTTCGCTGCTATTACACCGCCTGAAATGCTGTGCTTCGCAGTGTCATAGATGGTATCCTTGTGCAACGTCACAATGTGGGCTGTGCAAAGTTTACCTCTTTCATCAGGGTCACTTGGTGGATTAACAGAGTAAAAACACAGGAAGAACAAATCATCATGTTCGACTAATTCATCGATGTAATGCTCTATTCTTCTCAAATCGTGATTACAATATGCCAACTGCATTCCATACGGCTTCAGTGCATTTGACCAAGAATGAGGCGATTGCGAATTGGTGACTTTCTTGAAATCATCAGGGGTCACATCTGCACCCGTAGTTCTAGCAATCATAGCCAAGGTCGTAGCAACGCATGAAGGTCCAATCTGTCTGTCGTGTTTGATTTCTATGTCCGTAAAGAACGGCCCTTGAATCTCTCCAACAGCTGCTGCATCCCACAAAGGGGCGTTTGCATTCGGTTTCCAGTGCAACATTACAACCACTCCTTTGAGAAGGTTTCACCGAAAGATGGTTCAGATTCCTCGAAAATCAAAACTTCCTTTGAGTCATCCATTTCCCATTCTTTCATCGCCTTTATTTTCATTCCAGTGTATTCCATTTCTTGCTGTATGTAAGCAACAAACATCGCCATTATTTCGTTTATATTCATCTTATCATTTTTCTTCGTCATCATATCACCTCATTGGTATTCCCAGTCTTGATCCGGTCTTCCACCAGGCCATTCACTTTCCATGAATTCATGGTGTTCGATAGCGCTGATGTCTTGTTCAAACATCATCTTCCAAATTTCTGTATCATCGATGCACATTTGGATGAGTGAAAACAAAGCGAGCGGGAAAATATCGTCAATGTCTTTGTCGATGCAGAATCTGTTATCATGCGTGTATCTTGTCGATTGACCGCCATATTCAGGCACGTGTTCAGGGCATTCCCAGAATGCCTCGAGGGAGTGTTCAATCTCATGCCTAGAGAAATACAACAGTGTGTTTCTTTTCCAAGGCGGACCGAGTATTCCTGATGCATTGTCAGCGGTTTTTTGATAATGCTCGACAAGACTTCTTGGAGACACCCAATATTCGTATTCCAAACACATGTCAAATGTGAATTGGTGACCATGCATTCCATCAACGATAATGGTGTAGCCATCAAGCGACACTGCATCACAGTCGTAAATGAATTGCATGAGGTTGAGCCAGTGCTCTCTTTCGGCAATAATTTCAGGAGTGTCTCTATCAGCATCAACGAAATGAAGGTCATCGTTCATTGAGGTCAACACGAGTTCCCAATCTGGCCACACACTCCATGCAGTTCCATCTGCTCTGTGCTGGTGGTTGTATGCAGAAAATATCGTCATCAATTTCTCGATAGGTTCTAAATTTGCATTGTGGTCAATCGCTGCTATTTCAGGATGGACGTCACCGTCCCATCCGTGTTCATTGTTTTTGTTTTGGTTGTTTTTTTTCTTCATATTTTCACTTCCTTGTTTGAGTATTCCATCTCCATGGTTGGTGAGTAGGCAGGGGCACCGGGAGTCGAACCCGGGTCCGAAGACTCGCCATCTCCAATGCTATCCGTTACACCATGCCCCTGTGGATGCAAAACAGGCGGAGGTACCCGGATTCGAACCGGGGTCCAAGGATTCGAAATCCCTGATGCTATCCACTACACCATACCTCCAATCTGTTTTGCAGGCGACGGCGTTTACACACGTGCTTGAGACACGTGCAGCTACGCTGCCCAAACCCAGATCAGTCGCACTAACTGCGATGACGGAGGGTCCGCTTCAACGTGAATTGGTTGTTGAATTCTGGTCCCCTCATATTGCTCACCTGTTCCGGTTCAGCCATTACAATGCACCTTTCCTATAAAAAACTTTCGCTTTTTTACCGTCTTCCGGAAGATGAGGTGTGTCATGCGTGCGCGGAAACTAATCGTACCATGCGTATGCGCGTGTCATACTTAGAAGAAAAAATAACATTTTAGAGAAAAAGTCTTTTTCAGCGATTTTAACCCGAATATTCAGAATATTACAACCTATGGGTCGGAAAAAGACAAAAAGAATTGTTTTGATGCAAGAAAGCGAACATTCAAGAGGGAGTACTATGTTACATACAATCATGGAGAGTCCAGCCCCTCAAAAAAATCAGCCGACCTCGATTGAGAGTCTTCGATTCGCATTCGTTCGAGTTCTCAAACGAAGACGAGTACACAACGACTTTTTGCGTGTCTCAAAAGAAACTGAAGAACGTTTATCCGAAGACCGTCCATCAACGATGTTCTTTTACGGATTGTAATTTATCAGAATGAACACACTTTGAATACTGAATAAGGCGTTCTTGAGAAGTGTTGATGGCTTGGCCACAACTCGACGGCACATGGAGCCAATTGCGTGGGAGGCCATCTTCGCTGCAGGCGTCTTCTTTGTGCTTGGTGCAACTTCACCAGGGCCGAGTTTAATCGTCGTACTACGAAACACACTCATCGGTGGAAGAAGGCAAGGTGTCGCATGTGCTGTTGGGCACGGCGTTGGTTTTGGGATCTATGCAGGAAGTGCCGTGTTTGGCTTGATTCTGTTATTAGAAAACGCCCCCAGTGTCTTCCTTATTTTACAGATCATCGGCGCAGTGCTGCTGGTATGGTATGGCATCATGATGTGGACTGCCGACATCAATGCTTTACAGGACTTCGATTCAGAATCGGTTGGGAAAGACCGCCAAGGTTTTGCAGAAGGTTTTGCCATTGCGTTTTTCAATCCGAAAATTGCGCTGTTCTTGGTCGCTGTATTGGCTCAAGTACTCAAACCAGGCATGGGTATTGAAACCAAGTTCGCAATCGGTTTACTTGGAATGATCATCGATATGGGCTGGTACATGATTGTCGCTGTCGTGCTGACGGGAACTCCTGCACTTGAAAAGTTACGAGAAAAAGGAGACATCGTCTACAAAATTACTGCGATAGCACTGTGGTTCTTTGCAGGTTCCGTGACGTGGAACCTCATCTGATTACTTCTGACACCGAGGACAAAGAAAAGTGGAACGATTGCTCTGAACAATTCGCTCAATTGTCCCGTTACATCCTTCTTTGAGACAGGGCCCATCTTCTCTGTCATAGACCTGGAAATGGTGCCCAAAATATCCGAGTGTTCCATCAACTGCGGCAAAATCATTCAGCGTTGAGCCACCTACAGCAATGGCTGCTTTGAGTACCTCTTTGACTTGAACCACCAATTCAGTGAGCGCTTTGGTCGGCTTTCCATCTTTGCGGACCAATTTGTGTGTGGGTCGAGTCGGAGAGATACCTGATCGATACAAAGCCTCACAAGCGTAGATATTACCAACGCCTACAACGAATCTCTGGTCGAGTAATGTGGTCTTGATTGGTGAACGTTTTCCTTTGCAACGGTCAGCTGCATCTTGAGCAGTCCACTGTTCTAATGGCTCTGGGCCAAGGTGTTCAAGAAGCGATTGTATTGGTTCCTCTGCTCTCTCAAACAAGTCAGCAATTCCAAATCGGCGAGGATCGGTATAGACTGCTACTGAGCCGTCATCAAATTGAAACTCCATGTGGTCATGGCGTCCGTCAAATCCTGTGAGTTCACCGAACTTCGAAAGGTGAGGACTCGAATCAACGCCAAGATAACGAGGTGTTTCTGATGCAGTGATGAGTGTGTATCTCCCCGACATCCCAAGATGCGATAAGAAAACGATACCATCACTGGTATCGATTAAGAGATACTTTGCACGCCGACGAACATCAGTGATTTTTTGCCCCGTCAAGCGCTGAACCATATTTTCGGGAAAAGGGAAGCGAAGACCTTCTCTACGCAAGGTCAATTTGGTAATTGTACGACCGACCCACGCTTGATGTAAACCTGTACGAACGGTTTCCACTTCCGGTAATTCTGGCATTCAATCACTCCATCTTACGGACAGCAAAGAGTACGTGATTATCTTCAAAACCTGTCAGAGAAATTCGCTCTTCAACTTCAAATCCCGACGCATTGAGTTTGTCTTCTACGCTGTCAAAAAGCGCCTCTTCCCCTTCGCCAGTCCAGCGCTCACTGGCTGCTTTAAGCGAGAGCAATCCTGTTCCATCACGATTGAGAAATCGGCGACATGCCGCTATGAAAATGTCTACTTGTCCGGCCTGTGCAACGTCTTGGAATAACCAATCGACCTTACGTGGTAGCAGAACACCCCAAGCAGCATGCTTTCGAGCATCACCGAGAACGGGAACAAGACCAGGTCGGCTTTTGGCCATGTGAGTGAGTTCTCGCAAACATCGTGGAGCAAGATCGACTGCGATTAAGCGCCCTGACAATTCATTTTCTTGTCCGCACAAGTGATCGTGCAGATGACTGATGGAAGTTCCGTGGCCTGCTCCAAGATAGAGAACGGTTGTTCCTTCAACGGGTAAGAGCCATGATGGGTTACGACGAGTACGCAGAATCGCTGCACCTAGTTTGGAGCGAGAAGGGTCCCAGCGACGAAATTCAGTTCCTGAAAACCTTCGAAGTGATTCACCATAGACCGCCGTTTTCGGAACCGCATTTTGACTCCACAGTGCGCGACCATCTTTCATCACCGCCCAAGAAAGCATGGTGGAGCGACGATTGTTGTTTCTTCCCATAATCTCACTTCAGTTTCTGCGAGAAGGTGGCGACGGATGGGCTTGACGAATGTCTTCGACTTTTTGTTCAAGTTCGCGCATTTCTTGTTCTCCCCACGGTTCACCCTCAAAGGCATCGACTTTAGCAGCAATACTGGCTTTTGCAGCGACTGTTCGAGAGATTTTACCACGAACCCAACGAGGTGAACGAGAAATCCAAGGGTGCATGAAAATGTGACCGTGTTTTGGTGGTGGAGCACCCGTTTTTAGGTGATTGAAAAACGCTTTTTCAGCACCGAGAACCTGAACAGTTCCAGCAGGCAAGCGTGCTAGTCGCATTCTACCGTGTGCTTCTACACAAAGTCGGGCAGCAAGAAGTGGGCCTAAGAGAGCAGAAAGCGAGGGGAGATGTTGTTGGGATAGGTGGCGAATGCCGTTTTCTAAACGGTCAAGTTGGCCACGAAATACTGCAACACTTTGCCCCCATTCTTTGAGCGCTTTCCATTCAGGCTTATCCGGTCCAACTGGCGGAAGTGAGACACCGAGGGTCTTGGAGAGATGTTTCAATGATTCGGCTTCACCAACGGTTTTTCCTAGACTTGAACGGTCTTGACCAAATCGAGCTTCGGGCAGAAACAAGCCAACCCATTCAACCAAACGTGCTTCCATAGTGATGAAGGTGCTTCGCATTTCATCGCTCGCTCGCATTAGATGTTCGAGGCGTCGATCGGGGTCACCAGCAGCTTGCGCAACACCTCGTGTCGCCATGGCAATCGCTGCTTCATCGGCAGCTAGTTGCGCTTCATCATCAGGTAGTGGCCAATCAGCATCAGGTAAATCGGGCTCACCATGAACGCGTGGTTTCGCTTCAGGAAAGCGTTCAAGCAGAATCATGGCCTCAGGAGTGAGTCCACCTTCTGCGATGCATTCGAGTCGAGAAACAATGGTTCGTTGATCGTGAAAACCGTCCCATTGCTCGTCATCCAGTATCGAACCATTGGCATCAGCTACAGCTGCAGAACGCCAGTCATACCAAAGCCACATACCTCTCCGATTGGGCATCCCGTCTTCACCCTTCCCTTCAAACACTTTTGCATCCGAGATTCTACGCTAACCAAAAGTAGTCGATGGAGGAACTTATTTTTCCGACAAGGCTAAGTATCCAATGCATTACGAAATGGCATGTTTTGTCCCGAATGTGGAACTCTCTCTTTCCCAGATCCGAGTGGTAACATTGCATGCACCAATTACAAATGCGGATATAACGGACCTGCGAACGTTGTCATCAAGGGCACGGACGGTAAGGATGTTGACCTCTCCAAAGCGAAATCAAGCACTGAATCAAAAACTCGCGTCTATGATGTGATCAAAGATTCTGACAAGCGCCATGGAGTTCTCACCACTGGAACATACATGTGCCCAAAATGTGATTGCATCGAAGTCTTCTCTTATCTTGAACAAACTCGTTCGTCTGACGAACCAGAAACTCGAATGTTAACGTGCAAAGAGTGTTCACACGGATGGCGAGAATACTGAAAAGAACTTTTCAGAACTCTTGTCTCAATTAGTAATCGTTTTCGACTCGTGGAGCGAGGAAGTATTGAACTTCAGCAGCGCCATCATGGAAACTGAACGTCATTGAGAGTGGGTAGTTCTCTCCAAAGCCAATGTTAACCGATTCTAGGCCGCCAAAAGTCTTTGACAATGGGACAAGGTAAGTGAGAGAGTATTGGCTTCGAGCGGGTCCTTCACATTCAATATGCTGTAATTCTTCTTTGTCAAAAGCAACAGTAACTGAGTCAGTTGAGCCCAAAACATGGACTGTGAAGGTATTTGCATCAATGCTGAAATTCACGAGGTCACCAACTTGGCGGGCTGCACGAAGTGCTTGGGTGAAATCAGCACCTGAAATCGTCACTTTACAAGGCAGTTTCAATTCAGGAAGGGTTGGAGGTGTCAAAGTCGAATTGTCAAGAGGGCGGATGTTACGATCAATCTTTCCAAGATTCACCGTCAAAACGCCGGTTTCATCACCATATGCCATTTCGATCATGTCAGTTGGACCGCCCAGGCTTACTAATTCCTTGATTTTACGAAGTTCTAAACCGAGTTTCGTATCGTCGAGTTCCCATGTATCAAAAGCTGCTGCGTCGATGTTCATTTGAATCATAGCAACGTGAGATGGGTCAACGACTCGGACTTCTAATCCATTCTCGCTAAAATCAAACCTTGCGTCTTCAACAACTACACCTAACGTTTCGATAATCTTGCTCATCAAGTCCTGTCGGGCCGTGACGTTCAACATGAGATACACCCCTCTCCAATTGCTCTTCACTTTCGACGGCTTATGAACTTAACATCTCACATCGATAAAATGGGGGGCGTCGGGCGCGGTATTTTAAGAAAAACTCGTTTTCCGCGCATGATGCAAAGAGGCATGACTAATTGCCTTCTGTAAAATCAGAATTTATGCAATTAACCCGTACACTGAATGTAATCACAATGGCCTGCCTCTTATTCCTTACTGGATGCTTTGGCATAACAGGAGACACAATTACTCCTGAGGCAGATGGACAAAGCACAACTACCGAAAATAACTCTACAAACCATGCACCCTTTATCGATACTTCATCACTGTTGAATACGCTGATGTACATGGAAGATGAAATAACACAAACAAATATTTCATTCGACCCTTTCACTGGTGATGAGATTCTAAACGGGTTTAACGTATCCTTACATCATGCAGCAATTGACATTGATGGAGATGCAATGTCAATGGGGTGGGATCAAGACCTGGATGGTAATATTGATGTCGCAGTTACTGTTTCTTCAGGGTTCACTGAACTCTCAATTGACATTTCACAGTGGACCAATGTTTCTGGTTTGATTGAATCAGGATATTATCACACGATGGTTGCATTCATTGCAATCGATGAACATGGGGCTGGAAATGCTGAATTTGTTGAAATTTGGGGTTATTATGAGGCTGAAGCAGAAAATGGAAGTGTATTTGGTGACCTCACACTTTACGTCATGGACGCTGAAGACGCATCTGGCTCCCCATCAGACGGTATTGACGACAACCTTGTTCGCGTAACAATGACCCAAGGAAGCGACATCAACTGGGCTGCAATCTCTGTGAAGGTTTCAGTCAACAATGAAGCTCCTGTGACCTGCAACAACCCTGGTGAAACCGGCGGTGGCTGCGATCTCGTAGAATTCGGGAACACAGCTGACCAAGTTTGGTCTGTTGGAGATGGTGTTACCGTCAAGGAAGCAAGTGCAATGTGCGAAGCGGGCGAAACCTGCAGCGTTACAGTCATTATCACTGACACACAACGAGGCGTTACAATTGACGAATCTTCCGCTGTTGCAGAGTGATTTTGGAAAGCGAATCTCCCTCGCCTTGATATGGGCGGCCTTTTTGCGTTAAATCATGGGCGAAGCATCTGGCTCCGTGTCTCCACTGCTCAAAGAAGACGGTGAAGCGTTCAAAATCGCTGTATTGATTCCGACCATCAACAATGCTGTGGAACTGGAAGTTGTCCTTGAACGTCTTTCGAAGCAGACCTATCCGGGCTTTGAAGTTGTTATTTCCGATTCGAAGTCAAAAGATAACACAAAGGAAATTTGTGAAAAATACGGTGCAACATGGATTGACGACCCTTCTCGTAATCGTGCGAATGCATGCAATTACGCATTGGAACAAATGGACCACGACTTGGTTTTGTTTACCGATGACGACACCATTCCTCCTCTTGATTGGGTTGAAAAATTGGTTCGCTGGTTTGATGACCCGAAAGTTGGTGCTGTTGGTGGTCCTAATTTTGCTCCCGATGAAGATCCGTTTGGAGCGAAGTGTGCCGATGTTGCATTCTGCACGAAGTTCATGACTGCTGGAACTCGCTACGGGGCACAACCGAAGGGAACTCTCGTCCCCATCACTCACAACCCAGGAGTCAATTGCGCACATCGAATGGCGAACTTGCGAGAAGTTGGTTTCTTTGAAGATGGTTGCATTGGAGCAGAAGACGTCGTGCTGGATGCAAAGATTCAGAGAGCCGGACACAAGTTATTCATCGACCCTGAAAACGTCATGCCGCATCGACGACGACGACCGTTCAAGCCCTACATGAAGCAAATGCGAAACTATGGATATACCCGAATGGTTGCCAACAAGCGCTGGCCAGAAATTGCAGAATGGTCGCATACTGCCATTGGCTTCTTCCCCATCTTGGTGACCGTTGCTCTACTTGGAATGCTCTTTGGAGCCTTGACTGGAGGAGCAGAAGCAGAGCTTTGGTTCTCCCTCAGCGGTGAATGGAGCCTTTCACGTATCGCTTTCCATATTCCGCTGGGACTGGTCTGTCTGTATATCGGCATTAGTTGGTTAGGAGCCGCCATTGGAACATCCCCGCATCGCTCGATTGGGACAGTGTTCCTAGCACCGTTATTCGTCTTCCTAGCGCATTGGGCTTATGGGCAAGGTGTCATCAAAGCATGGAGAGAAATCCGGCGCACTGGAGGTAAAGCAGGCGAAGGCTCACAAATCGATGACCGTGTTCGTACGGCGTGAGTTCAAGACCTATGCAAACCGCTCATCAATTGCGAAATTGAGGGGAAGACATTTGATTGATTGATGAAAAGTCAAACCATGGCCAGCCGACTTCAACAAAGGTTTGCCGAATTAGATAAGCCGAGTGAGATTACCGATGAAGAGGAAATCTGGGCACTGATTCGATTGGCTCTCGTATTGCTTCGAATCATACTTTTCATCACCATCATTGTGGTATCTGAATTGATGGAGAGTTATACCATCTACAATTTATCAATGGCTTTGTGGTCGATTATTATCGGAGTCCCGTTGTTTGTATTGCTCTCTATGGCCATCATCTTTGGCGATCGAGTCATCAAGAATCAACAACCAAGCGCGGTAGAATCAACCGTGCTTCGACCGATTCGAGAACGGCTGTAAAGTCAATCTTCTGATGAGGCAAGACCCGCCATGTCACCTGTCTGAATGGTCCATTGACTGGCATAGACACCGTTAGCAGCAACCAAATCATCATGCAAACCTCGTTCTACAACAGCACCATCGACCATTGAAAGGATCTCATTGGCATTGCGAATTGTACTGAGCCGGTGAGCGACGGCTATGGTTGCTCGGTCACTGCCACTGGCCAGAAGATTTTCTTGAATTCTCCGTTCGGTTTCAGCATCAAGTGCACTGGAAGCCTCATCAAGAATAAGCAAACTGGGTCGCTTGAGCAATGCTCGTGCAAGTGAAACCCGTGCACGTTGTCCCCCACTCAATTTAGCACCGCGGTCGCCGACCATTGTATCCAAACCACTTTCTAATTCTTGAATGAAATCCAAAGCACCTGCAAGTTTGAGCGCTGTGTTGAGTTCTTCATCAGAGGATTGCTGATTATATCGAACGTTTTCGCTAACAGTCCCGTAGAAAAGGAACGGCTCTTGACTTACAAATCCAATTTTGTCACGAACCGAGTGGAGCGTGAAATCATTGATTGATGTACCGTTGATTAAAACTTCTCCACTGTCGGGAACATAATAGCGCATCAAGAGTTTGAGGATGGTGGTTTTACCTGCTCCTGTGTGACCCATAACTCCAAGGAAATCTCCACCCTGTGCTATGAATGAGATTCCCCTTAGAACTTTGATACTGGTCCCAGGATACGTGAAATGGACATCTCTGAATTCAACAGAAACAATCGCATCATCTAACTCGATAGCATCAGGTTCATCGAAAATAGTTGGTTCCAAATCAATAGTTGCAAAGACGCGCTTTGCAGCCGCTTCACCACGCTGAAGTTGATTGATTAGAATGCCAAAGATGAACATAGGCATTGTCATTCTTGTGCTGATGAGTAAAAACGTCACGAGTTCTCCTGTTGAGATTTCGCCAGTGCTTGCCAACCAGCCACCCGCAGTGACCAATAATCCAAAGGCGATTCCAGCGATGACGTAAATCATCGGTAAAAATCGGTTTCGATCTCGACTGGCACCCATGGCTTGGTCTCGATAGGTCCCTGATTCACGGGCGACTCGTTCCGACTCCCAAGTCTGAGCATTGTATGCTTGAACGACTGAAATACCGGAAATGAGATTCTCTAAAACCGCATGAATATCACCAGTGGATTCACGTTGTTTTCGATATTTACGTTGAACTCGAGTTGAAAACCAGTAGACACAGGGAATGATGAAGAGAATTGGACCGAACAAAATCCCTGCTAACTTAAGCGACATTGACGCCAGAATTACAAATGCTGTCAAAAAGGTGAAGACGATTCGAATAATGGAGGTTGAAGAGTCAGAGACGACATCTTCCAATTGATTGACGTCGCTGGAGAGTACAGACATCAATTGACCGGTTTGACGCATATCATAGTATGAGGCTTCCATGGCGATGAGTGAACGGGTTGCATCCATTCGCAAATCGTGCTGGATGTTGTAACCGAGCGTTTGCCAAGAATATTCCGAAACACCCTGGAAAAAGGCGAGCATGACAAAGCCAGTGAAGATCATGACACCGTAACCTACTGCCGGTTCTGAATGAATGGCATTAACTGCATCTTGAACAAACATCGGGCCGACCATGACATCGGATGTGAAGTAATCAACCGCCCATCCTATGGCAACAAAGGGCACTAAATCGACAATACGAGCACAGGCATTCCCAAGAAATCCAGCAAGAAGACGACGAGGGTATCTGAACGCATAGGGGACAACTCTCCAAACCTGACTTCCGAGAACTTTTGTTTTCTCTTCAAGAGGCTCAGTGTCCGTGGTATTATCAGGATTCCCCAAGTCCCCGTCAACCGCCATATTCCTCCGCACATTCCGTGCCACTTGAACCCTCTCGATGAGGGCTCATTGTTGTCATCGAAACAAATCATTCATTTGGGTGCTGCGACTGTGGCTGACCATGACGCAATCAAAAAGCATGCGAGCCGTTCTTTTCTCGGCATTGATGTTAATTCAAGTTCTTGCTCCAATTACCTATGCAGCTCCTCCTACAACACCGGAAGAAACCATAGAAACCGAGGTTGACCTGAACCTTTTGAGTCTCGTGGATTTGACGCCAAACGGAGAACTGGCAAATGGCTGGTTCAGTCCGGAAGTTGGAGTTGGAGAAATTAATCTCCTCTACAGAGATATGGGCGTCGTTGCGCTCGAAGATTGGACAGGATGGACTGGCCAAAGTTCAAAACTGAGCGGTTGGTATATCCTCACACACGATATCCCAGTTCCTTCAGAGTGGTTTTTTGAACTTGAAGAGGCGGGAATTGATTGCTTTTCCTTTTTACCTCCAAATGGATTCCATTGCGAATTACAAGGCCATAGCATAGAAAAACTTGATTCCTTAGAAGTTAAAGGATTGGTTCAATTTGATGATGTGGATAAAGTACGCGAAGATCTTGTTCGTGGCATATCCGGATTGGATATGACTTCCGAGAACATGTATGTCCGTGACGGCGTTGCTTCTGCAAATTTTCTTTTGAGTGGAGTCGAACTCCCTGAAGGCATCCATGCTCGTGATGACCTCGTTTTGGAATACCATAATGAGCGATATGCCACCGCAATAATCAAGCCATCCGCAATACCTTGGCTTGCAGCACAAGGCGAAATTGAATGGATTGAAGCACGACCATGGCATGTCACTTACAACGATGTGGCTGATACTATTATACGAGCTGACCAAGTTTGGAATTCAGCAACAATGTCTGGAATCGATTCCTCGTGGAGTGGACTTGACGGGTCTGGAATTATCGTAACTGTTGCAGATACCGGACTGGACAATGGAGTAAATAACAGCGCAATGCATCCCGATTTTAGAGACCACTTAGTCGACATTATTTCATTCCCATTAAGTCCTTCCAGTGTGACACATTGCGGTGCCTCCTCAAATGATGATGGGGCCTCCGATCTTACTGGCCATGGAACGCACGTAGCCGGTTCAGTCCTTGGAGATGGAACCAATATCGGAGGAGCGATTCGCGGTACGGCCCCCGAAGCACGGCTTTACTTCCAAGCTGTTGGGCAATATTGCTTCAATGAGAGAAACGATCCAGATACAGCAGGACATACATTGAGAGGGATTCCGTCAGATTACTCGCTCATGTTTGAACCTGCATGGGAGAATGGCAGTCGAGTACATACAAACTCTTGGGGCGGAGGAAATACTGGAGTTTACAGTATTGGCTCAGCGATGGCTGATTCGAACGCACGGTCATTCCAAAACATGACCATCCTTTTCTCTGCTGGCAATTCTGGAATTGATGGCAATTCAGATGGCGAAGTTGATGATACCTCGCTCGGATTTCCAGGTACTGCGAAAAATGTGATTACTGTTGCTGCAAGCGAAAACAACCGCCCCACTATTAACAGTCAATATGGAGCGTCGCCGATCGGCGCGGCCAAATATCCAGTTTCGCCTATAAACTCGGACAAAAATGCCGATAACCCAGAAGGTTTAGCGGCGTTTTCAAGTCGTGGGCCAACTGAAGATGGGAGGCTAAAGCCGGATATTACTGCACCAGGTACATTTATTCTTTCAACCAAATCGAGATCAACTACCTCGGTTGGTTGGGGTGCTTACTCTGCAAATTCGAATTACACATTCATGGGTGGCACAAGTATGTCATGCCCTCTTACCGCAGGTGCTGCTGCTTTAATCATTGAACATCTGATCGAAAACGAGGGGCATTCAAACCCCAATTCTTCCCTCGTAAAGGCGATTTTTACTGCCTCTGCAAGAGATATGCAAGGTCAATACTCATCATCTACAAACGGAGCTGGAGAAACAGCACCCAATAATCACGAAGGATGGGGAATGCTCGATCTGAGAAGTGCTGTCAACACCACGTGGATTGATGGTGATTCAGTCTCAACTGGGGATGAACGTGGTTGGAGTTTTATCGTACCTGCTGCATCCCCTGATTTACGAGTGGCACTTTCTTGGTTAGATCCTGCGAGCACTCCGAGTGCATCGACAAATCTTGTCAATGATGTAGACCTGGCCGTTAAAGATCCATCTGGAACATGGACAAACCTCTCAAACAATCTCGACACCTTGCGTGGATTAGATTTCGCATCTCCCGCACAAGGAAGTTGGGAAGTTCATGTTTTAGGAACGAGTATTCCGACTGGACCCCAGCACTTCGCTTTGGCAGTCAACATCGACACTGAGTTAGTCAATTTGACCGAAGATATGGATTTTGATGGGGTTGAAGACGATGATGATGATTGTATTAATTTAAGCGGTACCTCATTCCAAGACCGAACCGGTTGTCCTGATTCCGATGGTGATGGATATTCCGATCCTGATCTCTCTTGGACAATTGCAAACGGCGCTGATGCATTCCCTACCATCATTGATCAATGGCAAGATGGCGATGGTGATGGATACGGCGATAATCCGACCGGAACCGAACCGGATGCATGTGTTACGGTGGAGGGATATTCCTCCGGCGATCGATATGGCTGTGAAGACGGTGATTCCGACACGTTTTCTGACCCAAGTACTCTGTGGACTGTCGCTCAAGGTGCTGATGGGTGTCCGAGTGTATTTGGCACCTCAGATACTGCAGGAACCTTTTCCGGTGACCGAAATGGTTGCCCTGATGCCGATGGAGATAATTACAGTGACCCCGATCCAAGTGGAACCAATGGACCAATTTGGCTCACTTCGAACGGTGCAGACGCTTTTCCAAATGATAATACACAATGGAATGATACAGACACAGACGGATACGGAGACAATCCACCTCCAGCAACACTCGCAGATGCTTGCCCTGCAGTTCTAGGTAACTCTACTGAAGACCGGTTTGGCTGCCTAGATTCCGATGGAGATGGGTTCTCCGACCCTGACCCTGCTGCATCGTGGTTCGCTCACCCGATTGGAACTGCTGATGCATTCCCGAACGACCCGACCCAATGGCTCGATTCCGATGGAGATGAATACGGGGATAATCAAAGTGGAAATAATCCCGATGCCTGTGTGAACGATAATGGAGTAGGCAAACGTTCGTATATCGACCGTTTGGGCTGTCCCGACGGCGATAAAGATGGATATTCTGACCCGAGTTCAGGTTGGCCTGCTCACCCGATTGGAACTGCAGATGCATTCCCACAGATAATTTCCCAATGGAACGACACAGACTCAGATAATTACGGTGATAATAATACACCTGGCGCTTTGAACTCAGACGCTTGTATAAGTGTCCATGGAACCTCCTCATCTGACCGCAATGGATGTCCTGACACCGACGGAGATTCATATTCGGACCCAGATCCGCTCGGCAATAATGGCTCGGTATATACCGTCAGCGATGGTGCGGATGTATGGCCAAATGAACCTACACAGTGGAGCGATGGTGATGGTGATGGATACGGTGATAATCCAATCGGAATACTTCCAGATAGCTGTATTCTCGCCAATGGAAACTCATCGGCAGACAGGTATGGATGTCCGGATTTTGATGGTGATGGCTATTCTGACCCAGACCCAAGCGGAACCAATGGTCCAGTTTGGACAGTAGCAGATGGCGCAGACTTCGTAATAAATGACCAACTAAGATGGTCCGATTTCGACGGTGATTCTCATGATGATCAAATCGATGATGACTG
>CABYOM010000020.1 GCA_902520595.1 uncultured Candidatus Poseidoniales archaeon
CAGTCGCTTCTCCATTACCAAAAAGAGAGACTGCTGCTTTGTAATCTTCTGATTCGCGATGAGAATTGTCCGCTAAAACTTCTTGAGTTTCAACCGCACCTTTTCGATAAACTACCGTCTGGGGTTCCGGCTCATCAAGCATCTCGGGTTCTTTCTTTTTTGTGAAGGGCCAAAAGGGTGCCATGGCGTTCCGAGTTTCCACTGCTTGATGAAGACTACCAAACATTTTGATGCATACGTGGAGTGACGTTGAAGTGCTGAATGATGTGGACAGTTTATGCGCAGAGTGGTGTTTGTAATGCTCATCCTGATGCATTCCACCCTTTCCTTTGCTGGGGCTGGTGCCGATTCAACATCGATTGGTTCTAGGCAAAGTGAACTTGATGTAATTGGATTAGAGCAAGTCACACTGCATCGAGATGAACGTATTGAAGTGTTTTTGACGCTCCATAACATCGGTGAAGATGATGATACATTTTCGTTTCTAATAGAATCTGAAACTGACGGGCTAACCGCAACAGGCCTGCCATACACCCAATTTGTCGAAAGCGGATATTTAAGGCAGGTAAAATTCAATTTAACCGCAGATACAACTGCAATTTTCGGAATCTATAACCTCGAATTGAACTTCTCTTCACAAAACGATCCATCTTGGTCTCAATCGGAAAGTTTGGAAGTTCGAATTGCACCTTATTCAAATCTCAACTTTGGTGTTAGCGGTGTCTCATCGTTTATCGTCACACCCGGAACTCGGACTTCTGTGGCGATGAACATCACCAATAACGCTTCATCACCCGACGATATCATGTTCAATCTCTATTCTCAAACCGGTTGGAATTGGGGATGGACGATGAATGTAACAGAAGGAGTGAATGCGTATGAAACAGTTCAGCCTGACGGCCTGACCTATGTCTTCTTGTGGATTGATGTCCCTCCAATTGTCGATGGTTTACCACTGTCAAATACTGGGCCAAGATTTCAACTAAAGGCGGTGTCAAGCATCGATGGAGCCATCTCCCAATGGTCATTTGATTTGCTCATGAATGATTTTTACAACGTAACAATCGATGGGGCTGGAGCAGACCTTTTACTCGAGCCAGGTGGCAATGATAGACTTCCCGTGGTGCTAAGAAACAACGGCAATACGCCGAACAATCTCAATATCACACTGGAAGCAATTTCTGCTGATGGAATTCCGATTGAAGAGATTTCTATTGATGACCGACTTGTTTGCGAGGGCTGGACAATTGCTCTTTTCGGGGGATTGGAAGACATCACACTGCAACCAAATGAATCAAGAACAGTAGAAATTGGTTTCCAAGCACCTGATGAATACAACGGGGCAGTTGATATTCGATTACGGGTTTTCGCAAACGGAGCCCAAGTACGAATGCAAACAATTGACGTAGGTGCTTCGATTGATTGGCAAAGAAATGGCACTGTCCAACTCTTGAACGACCCTTGCCAATCACTTTTACCGGGTACATCATGTGGTGCTCAAATTTCCGTTGAAAACACCGGTAATGCAGTTGACAGTTTCAGTTTCGAAGTTGTGCAAAGTCCTGAATTCGTCGATGTCGAACTGATGACCTCACCCGCTGAAATTGGGCCGTATAGTATGACTGAAATCGATTTGCTCACAATCACTGCAAATACCTCTGCTTACGCATTTGAAATGGGAGATGTGGTTGTAAACATCAAGTTACTCAACACAAACACGATAATTGGGAGTGTTCGTGTTCCGGTAAAAATTGCTCCAGTCATACAGTGGATATTTACAGACGTTGTCGAAGATATTGACGGCCAAGGACGACTTTCGATTGCGATGACGTTGCGAAACGAGGGGAACACTCCAGACGGTTTATTGGTTCAACTTCAATCATCACACTCTACCCAAATGTCGTTCATGCCTCCTGCGATTGCAGTGTTTGAAGAGGAGGTCGAATTCCCACGTTCCTTTGAGGTTAGTGACATCCCAATCGGCTATAATTTTACAGTCCGTGCATGGGTTGAATTACCAATTGATCAGCAAAGCAACGGAACGGTGTGGGTCAATACTACCGTACGCTCACAATTTGAACCGAGTACACAGTTTGTCCATACGAGTAAAGCAGATTACAAGGGTGTGGAATGGCAAGAAGAAGCTGTTGAAGATTCCATTGACTTTAGTGCAATACTCTCAACTGGGTGGGCTATGTTCAAAGCATGGTTTCTGATGATATGTGCGGTCCTGTTCTCATTTGTCGTTATTTTCAAATCGATCGTTTCACGAAACCGGCGAAACCTTGAGCAAAAGCAAAGAAAAGCGATGTATCAAAAGAAAGAGCCGGAAGAGGTGGAGAATTGGATGGAGAAGTTCAATGAAAAGGTAACTCCTGTTGAGGAGGATTTGAGGATGAAAGTTCGTTCAGAGGATTTTCAAGAGGCTTTCCAAAACCGAGCAGGTTCCTACAAAACTGCCAGGGAGCCCGTTAATCCTGAACTTACACAAGCTGCCTCAAATGTGCTGAATTTACACAGCTCCAATGAGGCACGCTCATCCGCAAATTCACTCTCAGAAGACATCAAACCTGCGCCCCTGCCTCCCGAAGATGAATTTGACATTTAGGTGAATACATGTGGACAGTGGGTGTTGATGAAGCAGGTAGAGGTCCTGTGCTTGGTCCCTTAGTGGTTGTTGCTGTCGCTCTCCCAACCGCTGACCTTGACATCTTAGCACAACATGGTGTCAAAGATTCAAAGGATTTGACCAGTCAAAAGCGTAACCAATTGGTCGATTGGTTCCATGACCAATCCAAACAACGTGGTTGGAAATATTCACTCATTGAATGCAAACCTGAACGTGTTGACAACGGTGTTCAGACGACTGGACTTAATCTGCTCGAGGTTGAACTTTTTGCTGAAGCACTGATGCAAATTCGTCATCAAGTCAATCAACCTGTCCACATACTAAATGATGCATGTGATGTCAACGAACAGCGATTTTCTGACCGAATTGCTGCACGCTTACCGCAATGGCCTTGGAATCAGTCGACCATTCACTCTGAACACAAAGCAGATGCTACTTTTCCAATTGTTGGGATGGCAAGTATTCTGGCCAAGGTTAAACGTGATAACAGAGTTGAACAGATTTCGCAAGATGTTGGGATGCCATTGGGTTCTGGATATCCGAGCGACCCAAAGACCAAAGCGGCATTACCAAACCTACTTCTTGATTCAGAACCTCATCCTGCACTTCGATGGTCGTGGAAAACTGTCTCAAGAGCGTGGAAACAGAAGTATGGAGTGGACCCGCCCAAAAGAGCATACAAAGACGACCATCAAAAAACGCTTTTTTGACAATCATCGAAGACTTTGAGCGAGCAGTTGATGAAGCAAAGGCCACAGGGAAGGACGAGCCCCATGACCTGGACCCCAGATGAAGATACGCTCGCATCCTTCAGGCATCTTGCTTTACAAAATGCCATCGAGTATGAAGGAAAGGCAGCACCTGGCTCAGTCATTGGACGATTAATGGGGTCGAGAAGCGACCTGCGCCAACACGGCAAAACCATTTCACCATTAATCGCCAAAGCGGTTGCTGAAGCAAATAAAATGGCTTCGGAACAGGGTATAGCGGCACTTCAAAAAATCCTCGAGGCCGAAGCGCCACACCTCTTAGAGAAACGAGAGAAGAAGGAACGCAGAGAAGGCCTTCCTGAACTTAAGAATGCGGTGAAAGGAAAAGTTGTTCTCCGATTTGCACCGAACCCAAATGGGCCCCTCTCATTTGGCCATGCCCGAGGAATTGTCATCAATGGATGCTATGCGAAAGAATGGGATGGAGAATTAATTCTCCGTTTCGATGACACCGATACGGTCGTCAAACCACCTCTGCCATCTGCATACTCTCAAATTCCTGAAGAAGCAGAATGGTTGCTTGGATTCAAACCTCATAGGGTTGTAATCGCAAGCGAACAAATGCCCCATTACTACGAGCATGCTGTAAAGATGCTGGAACGAGACTTCGGATATGTTTGCCAATGCAGTGGAGAGGAGTTCAAAGAATTCCGCGTCAGTAAAACCGAGTGCCCATGCCGTTCAAATGAAATAAATCTCAACCTTGAATTGTGGGCGAAAATGAACGACGGAACATTTGTTCCCGGTGATGCAGTCGTACGAGTGAAAACCGCCATGGATTTGAAAAATCCTGCACTACGCGACTGGCCTGCCTTGAGAATTCAGAATACTGCAGAGCATCCACACCCACGTCCATCAATTGGTTCCAAATACCGTGTTTGGCCACTGCTTGACTTTCAAAGTGCGGTTGAAGACCACGTTCAGGGTGTAACGCACATCATTCGAGGAAAAGACTTGATGGACTCAACAAGGAAACAAACTTTGCTGTATGAGCACTTCGGATGGACCTATCCAGAAACAATGTATTGGGGAAGAGTAAAGGTTCACGAATGGGGTGGATTTTCAACCTCTCAGATGCGACGAGATATTGAATCTGGACTGTTCAGTGGATGGGACGATCCTAGACTGCCAACCCTAAGCGCTCTTCGTAAAACTGGCATTACTGACGCTGCTTTACGTGACTTTTGGGTTGAATTAGGAGTTACACAAAAGGACATTTCGGTCCCACTTTCCACATTATACTCTCATAATATCAAAAGCATTGATGATGATGCACCACGTCTTTCCTTTGTTCGAGAGCCGACTAACCTGAATCTCAAAGGAGAACATTCGAGCACTGTTGAAGTTGAAGTACATCCAAACCATCCAAACCGGGGAATGCGAAGTTTTGATGTTTCAAGTCAGTCAATTTGGGTTGAGAGACAAGACGTAGCGCAATCTGAAATACGGTTGAAAGGTTTTGCCAACATTTCGATTCTCGACGGTGATGCTCATCCACGTGTGGCACAACTGGGTTCTGTAGAACGAAATGATCGGAGGCCTATTGTTCACTGGCTCTCCGATGCAGGAGCAAAGAAAGCCACACTCATTGTGGCTGAGGACGGCGAAATTAATCGATATGAAGGGCTCATTGAAAATCATTCATATGCGCATGGCACCATGGTTCAAATTGAACGAATAGGCTATGCTCGAGTCATTGACGAGACAACACTCATCTTCACGCATTCATGAATGGTCATACGGTAACAATCATAGGTCGAAACTCAAACCGCTGAATAGTGGCAACCATGTCGAAGACAGTAGCGGATTTGAAACTTGATGATGAACACATGACCATCGGCATTGATGATACAATGGCTGAAGCAGCGCGAAGATTGTTGACTATTTCGGGTGGAATACTCGTTGTTCTCGGTGAAGAGTCAAAGACCAAAGGAGTCATAGGCAACCGACAATTTCTCAAGGCGTTTGCTGAAAATATTGATGCAAATTCAGTCAAATGTTCCGAGTGGATGGAAATGGATTTTTTAGAGGTCAAACTTTCAGAAACACTCAAGTCAGTCTTGGATAATATTACAAAAAGAGCACCACAAGCTGTTATTGCTACTGAAGAAGATGGCGAATTTGTCGGCTATTTCTCTCCATCAGATTATCAACAAGCCACTTCACTGGTTGATTCTCTGAAAGGACTCAAACTTTGATTAAGCAACGATTTTGATGACACGTTCACAACCGACACATGCGAATCGTAGTGGGCGTTCTTGACTAACAACTGGGTTAGGCGTACCGCAAGCAGGACAAGGTATGACCGGTGTCGTCAACTGTAATGCTTCCTCAACCAAATTCGCTCTCGAACGGGGGCTGGTTATGGCAGTTACCCACCAAACCAAGATCACGGTGCCAACAGCCCCACCCACGAATACAGAGACGAATCCTAAAACATGGATTGTGAGTACTAACGGAACAAGAATAAGTTCAACATAGAGTAATTTCTTTTGCCGCATTTTAGCGAATTTCAAAGCGAATACAAAGCCTAACAGAAGGCCAAGTGTGACAATTAAGAACAGAGGAAGAGGGCTGTCAAGTGGTGAATTCACTGGTGTAACTGTGAAAGCAAATTTGTCATCTTGTGTGATACCTTCACCCTTGAGTTCCAGTGTTTCACCCCACGGGAAGCGAAGACGACTAATAGAAACAACATCCGATGGGTTAAGATTCGGAACAATGAATGAAGCCATTGCGGAGGTTGTTCCACGCAGTGAAAGTGTGCAATCACTCCAAAGTTTAGCAGGTTGTGCATTCATAAAATCTGCGAGCAGTTCAGTATTCTCTCCACTCTCGAAATCAATTGAAGTTGAAATCACCAATGTAACGGGGTGATTGACAACATCTGATTGACCGTTAAGGTCGAGTTTAATTGAGAACGAAGAAAAATCCTTGGCATCTGCACCTAACAAATTACTGACATCAAAACCAAGCCCAACTCCAAGATAGTATGTTGCTAATCCTGAATTCGACATCTGCCGTTCAAATTCACTGACTTCAATTTGTTCAATTGTCCGACTCACACGCTCTTCGTCGGTGACACTACCGGCGTCAAAACTTTTCAAAGGAAGAGAGAGTGAAGTTACTTCATCACCTAAATGGTCCATCCCCCAACGCATCCAAAACGCCATTTCACCACCAATTTCAATTCGAGTTACACGCTCAAACTCAAGCACACTGTTCGAAGAATCCAGCGAAAATGTTCCTGTAACTGATAGCGGACTACCGTCTCCATTTGTCTTGAGTGGTTCCTCAGGAGGATAATATGTTCCAGTTCCCCCTGACGAGTCAAATGTTTCAATCTCAAAACTTGTCGAACCTGTCAGTGCTGTATCCCCTACTTCGAGAATGAAACGTGTTTCAACAGTGACCGTTTCGATTCCCCCTTTTGCACCATCCCATGTCCAAGTGACACGGACACCACTGCCTGATGTCGTCTCAATGGGGTCTCCTGTGAGAGCTGTACCGCCGACCAAGATTTCAAGAGATTCTGATTTCGAGAGCATATCCATACCCCAGTTTGAATCAATAACCACAGAAAAATAGACTTCAGAACCTTCAACTTCAGGTTCGAGTAAAGTCAAATCAAACAATGGAATCTCTGCCTCTATGGTCGAGTCACTGTCTTCAGAGCCCCATAAAAATTCTAATTTCGCATCACCGGTCGGTAAAGAGAAAACCACCGAACGTGCTGAAAGCGTAAGTTCAATTGCTCCATTATCGGATATTGAAGTTGTATCAACGTCAATGTCAAACATCAGTGTCCCCTGTCCTTGAGCCAAAAAAGAACTTCCTGGCTCGGTTGAAGCGCTAAATGTTTGACTGCCAATCTTTAGAGTTGCAGTGGCATTGACCTGAGCACTTGCTGCATCGGTTACTTCGTATTTGATTGCAACTTGCCATGTATTTGCAGGAATGGTTCCCGGCCAAACATTCGGCAAAACCCATTTGCCGACAGTTTCCTCGGAAGTGACAGCGTTAGCGATCGTAGCAGTTGAAGTCGTGTCTGTCAAATCTTGTGAGAAGGGAGACATAGTCCCGGATGAGGCAGAACCAAGCAAGTGGAGTTCTACATCTGCAGAATCACAGCAAACAACCACATCTTCAGCCTTTGCAGTATCAATGAACGATTCAGTCAGAGGCGACATCATTGAGGCGATAAAAATCAACACAAACAAGAATGGACGTGCCGACATGAGTTCACCTACGGGTTAACCCAGCGCGCATGGCACATAATAGAAGCGCTTTGGCGTCCAATAATCGAATCAAAGTGCCTTCTCAAGTAAAGCACCAAGTTCCTTTTCAAAAAGGGATACAACCGCTTCGCCAACTTCTCCTTGCAAGTCATCGGGCAAAAGTCGCAGACCGAGGCGAGTGGCAGCTCGAGTTGCCTTAAGTTCTGCGTAAATTGTTCGCGCCTTCGTATGGAAATAATAGGCGACTGCTTCTTTAATCTCAGCTTTTAATTCCGGATCTTCGTCGACTTTACTGCGAATATGTGATTTGAGTTCATCTTTGACCAGGTCTCGAAATGCTTCGATGACCAAATCTTCTGTTGACATCAAATCTTGAACTTGATCACGGATGCTGCCAGTAAGCAATCTTTCAATGGCCATGATTATCCCAATATGTTATGAGGTTTCAACCCGTCGATGGTCGAAGTTACGTTAGATGTCCGGTTTTGAGGAACAAATCTGCCAATTTTGAAGCGTGTATTTTGGCTTCTGCTGAATCCTCAGGCCACGCTTTTTCTGCCAAATAAATCTGGCTCATCACATCGACATCAGATGTCCCAATCATCAATCGATGCCAAACCAGTTCTTCGAGCCGAGGCGTAGAGAGAGATGAATCGGCTAACGTTGGGAGAATTAATTCGCTCAAGGCAGCGGAACGGGCGTCAATGTCCATCTTCAACCATCCTTTTTGCAACCGGGATAACATTCGCTCAGAAAGACCCGGTATCATCCCTGATGCTGGAGAAGGAACTTCAGGTAGGGGGACCATCCTAAACGAGCCCTCTTCTCGAAGGTGGTCTCGAACAGCAGTGTGAATCGGGTCAAAGGTCGTGTCTAATGCTTCACGTAACCAGAGGCCAGTAGCCGCAAATGGCCTCAAAAGTCGAACTTTTTGCCCATTGGGAGCCATTTGTGCGGCAAGTGCAGCACACTGTGCAACGACATCCAATGCACCTCGGCGTTCAGATTGATTTGATCCCAACCTTACCGAAACGGAGAGAGGTGTTATGTGAATGTGCTCGGAATGGGGGAGATCTTCCAATGTCCACGTATCTTCAAAAGGTGCGATAAAAATCAGTAAACCCTCTTTTGGAAGTTCGGGTTGTAGACGCTCATCTCGTGGAATGTGTTGGTCAGATGGTAAGAAACGACGGCGATATTTTATCCCAGTATCAAGAAATGCGGATTCCAACATCGATAATGATAGAAGTCCTGACAAGTCTGCTGGTGCATGGATGTGAACCATGTTTGCAACCTTAATCTGCTCAGATAGTTCAAGAATTCTCTTCTTGACATCTAAGAACGGGTGTGTGTGAAGTAAGTCGTTCATAGCCCCACCGATTGCATCGAGAAGGTCACTCTTGATGAAGTCACCACATCAGTGGAGAAGCTACAAAGCCGAACTCACTCAACCATGAGTCGCAGTTCGTCTCGCTTGTATCGCCATTCAGACGGAATACGTCCTTCAGCCATGTAGTAGTTTGCTAGTCGACGTATTTTTGATTCTGTAATTTCCAATGCTCGCTTGTTGTGGAGATCTTTATGGTTTCCACTTCCAAGGTGATTGATGATTCCAACGGCTTGTCTCATGAGATTCATCATGTCTTCGGGGTAGGTTCCACCGATGTTATTCTCAGCCAAAACACTACCAATACGCTTGCCTAAGACAAGGCGTGCGTTTGGAACCGCATGTTGGTCACGTAAAATAGTGCCAATGACTGCAGAAGAATGGCCTTCCTTGCCAAGGTCAATAATGAGTTGTGTGATAGCAGCAACATCGGTGTTTGACCACTCTGGCGCTTCCTTGACAAAGGGCTTGCTTGACCCACTCTTTCCTCTGCGTGACTTATACATACGTGCCATGAGAACAACTCCAAGTAAATCGGCGACTTGTCACCCCTTCTTAATCGCTCCGCTTCAAGCAAGGCGATTTTGTTTGGCATAAACGAAGTATTGCTCGACAATTGAAGCGATATCTACAACCGTTGGTGGGACTTTGCCAAACGACCCGGGGTCGATGGCCATTCCCAGGCAGGTGCATGTGCTCGAGCAAGACCAATGACCTTTCCATCTTGCAAAACAAGCACATCGGAACCTGCGCGAATGGTTGTATCAAAAGATTCTAGTATTTGTCCAAAAATGTCTCCTCTCCAGACAACGCCACTCTGCAAGTGAACTTCTGGTAATGCCTTGATTTCAGCAAGCGTCGGAATGATGGCTTTTGGTAGTGAAAAACCGCTTCGGTCAATCGACCACAAAGCCATCTGCGTATTGTCACGCTCAAGTCGATAACGAGGAGGTTTACCTCGTACTTTCAAACCCTTAATCCAAGCGTCACTGTTCATCTGCTTACGAGCGACACTTGAAAAATTATCAAGCAGAATCTTTTCGGTTTTCCGACCTCTTGCACTCAATTCGTCGACGGCTTTTTTTACGGCTTCAGTAAGGCGTTCAAGGGCTTCATGCGAACCGGCGGAATCACCTTGGCGAGTGTCAGAAATTTCAATAGAATCGTGGGTGAAATCAATGCCAGAGTGGTTGATAATTCGCTGGTATTTATGACGCTCAACCAATGATTGAAACATGCGTTGAATTCGAGATAATTCATCTCCAGTCCAATCACCCGTAACCGGAACATCATAATGCCCAGCAGGCCAAATTTCCTCCAAATCCCTAGGGACTAACCCGAGAGGTGAAGTCACCATGACTTCGTGGCAAGCACTCGTCCCAATTGCCCGAATAAAGCGGCCGTGTGATTTTGATAGCCTGTACGGTTTTCGTGCAGAACACGGTAGCAGAACCAGAATCGAATCAAGGCCCTCTGGGGCACTGTATTGTGTAGTGATAAACGATTCCCAATCTGAAATAAGTGGGTCGGATTGTACCGAAACTGAGTGGCATGGGAACGTGAATTCTGAATCCACATGCGAGGAGAGAAGGCCGGGGATGTCTCGGCAAAACAAGTCATGGCGACGCAGATGTTCCACTAACCTCGGACTTGTGAGCGACTGTCGATCAGCCAAAGAGCGCATTTGATCCGATGCCATTGCACCCCGAACCGAAGCAATTGCGTATTTCCAGTGAGAGAGTTGAACATCCATATCAGCAGATTCATTCATTGATTCGACAATGTGTCGTGGTCCTTGTTCTGTGAGAAGGACACCTGCTACCGATGCTTGGCGTGACCGTGCCAAGTCAAACAAATCGACACCGAACCATGTGAGTACTGCAAGATTGTCTGGGCCTCCTAGACCCGGCGTCCACAGCAGTGATCCAGGAAAACGTCGCTTCAACGTAGTGATTGCCTCAACTAACTTACCAGGTTGGGAGGCGAGTTGAACTGCATCAACCAAAACCACAACATCCGGCTTAAGGGATGAATCAGTTAGCCCAACATCGTGGTTGAGCCTTTGCCAAGATACCGGAAGTACTTGAGCAGTTCCGGCTGGTTCACCAGCGTCTGCTTCATCTAAAGACGGTGGAAGGACATGCCCGATTGAGACACTCCATTTCGGTGACGGTTTAAGGAAATCAGGCGGTGAAAGTGGAAGGCGTGATTCAAATGTCAATGTGGCTGGGATTTGATCACTCGTGGTGGAACGGAAAGGCGCTAATTGGGCATCAATTTCCTCATCTCCATCAAGCAAAACCAATGCAGGAGTTGACGCAACCGGATTTTTTCGATCACCCAATGCCCACTGACGGGCAAAGCGATATCTCGCCGTTACGGTTCGACCAAGCCCTGCCTCCATGAACGAGCCAAAAGCCGTCGCTTCTTCAAGCATTGGACACTTGGTAGGGCCTAAGTTCAAAGCAAATACTACACAGGCAACGACATGGACGGAGGAAATGGTCGCAATACCACCTTTGTCGCTGTTAGCATGACCATGCTCTTTCTAATCTTGGCGGTCAACCCGCTTTCTGCCGCTTCCGAATCGAGCGCTCAGACAAATGAAACAATTGCCGATGGGCGAATAACCGGATTCCAATCTCAACCCTCGGAACAATATCACCGGCAATGGACAGTGAAAGCAGGAGAATGGTTCAGTATTTCACTTGATTGCGATTACTGTGAAGCTCAAATTACCCTTGATGGAACGACAACCTCAACCACATCAGTATTGTCATTACAAGCTTTAACAAATACTTCGGTCGACCTTAACATAACCAGTACAGAACAAGAATACATCGCATACTCACTGGTTCAAACCATCGATGAGAATTACCCTACAACACGGCCTGCTCCATCAGAATCGATTCAACTCAACCAGATACACATGTGCCATCAAATCCTTGAGTGCATCGATCCAAACCGAGGAAACTTGGAAGGTATTGGCTTGGGAGAATTTAACGGAAGTCAATTTCTACAAGGTGTTCTTCAACAAAATACCCCAGAATATGTGCCTCTTAACGTATCTGCTGGAGATTCTCTAGAACTGCAGTTAGTGCATGCAACTGCGGACATATCGTTTGCATTGTACTTTCAAAACCAAACTGCTGAACTGTTGAGTAATCAAACGATTGAACAGGTTAATGCTCTTACAGCAAATGAACATTCAGATTCCATGTTTTGGCATTTCTCTGAAAGTGGAAGAGTTCTGCTCAAAGCCGAAAGTGAATCCCCAGATACAGCATGGGTTCTCAAAGCAATGCTCTATAATGATGGGGATACAAACCAACTTATCCAAGACCATGAAGATTTGAAAATTGTTGGACACTTCTCTACTTCAGCTACCATTGAGATGAATGATACGCAGAAATTTACACTTCAATCGGTTGCTCTTGACTCAACTGTTCGCATTGAACAGCTGGTGAGTGGTTCATGGATATCGGGTGAGGTCCAAGAGCTAAGTTCAGAAATGACGACGGTGTTTTACCCTTACCCAAATATCAGTGCAGCACGGTTTGTGGTTGAATCCAATGTCCACTGGATAGTGATTCATGTTGAGGATTTTTCCGATATTGGTTCCGGCGAAGAAGCACCTTCGTATCTCCCATCTTCGCAATCTGCCGAAAATTCTTCTTGGCCGCTCATGCCGCTGCAGTCCGGACAAATTGAAGGACAACTGACGCTCGCAATCCATGACACTGCGGACGTATATCGTATTGAAATTGAAGGCTGGGACGAATCAGAGCACCTGGTCAAGATTCTTGTCGAAGGCAGTAATCTTGAACTCCTCCAACTTGAACTTTGGAGTATTGAACAAGATACATGGATCGATGAAGATGCACGCACGGTAACATTGGTGAATGGAAAGATTCAGACGGCGCTTGAGATGAGTCGTGGCACTCATTTCTTTCGAGTCTCTCTACTGGATTCTGTAAACCAATCCAATCACAGTTGGGGAGAGGAGGTGCCACATGTCTCTTACTTCGTCTCATCGATTTACACGCTCATGGATGAAGGAAATGAGCCCTACTTCCCCCCTGATGAAAATGCTGAAAAATGGGGTGTAATCGCACGATTTTTCCTCGGCTCTCTGTTCTTGATCCCCGTCATATTTTTGGGGATTCAGCAATACCGCCGGAAGAAATCAGCCGAAAGTTTGCTGATGAAAACCGAGCAACTTGCATGGTTCAAACAACAAATGGATTCAGGCGAAATTACACCTCAGCAATCACGTAAGAACTTGACCAATGCACTTCATGCAGTTACTATGCTTGAATGGGATGAAGCAAACAGAGCATGGGGGTCTACTGACCTTGAATACCGCACAGAGAATGTCGCAATGGCTGTATGGAAATTGGACCACCGAATGGCAAAGGAGCCGAATGCTATTCCAATAATGGTTGGCATCCATATCTTGGAAGGTAACTGGGATTTAGCAGCATTGCGTTTCGATGCTCCAGTCGGTAAAGCATGGAAAATTGAATTGGTAGAACCTCGATTCCTTCATCGGGGTGAAGAGGTGTTCCTAGATACAATGGCAAAGGGCAACAAGACGTTCATTATGGCGGAACTCTCTGGTGATTCCGAGGTTGTTGATATTGAACTCAACGGGCGTATGAATGGAGAAGCAAGTGCGGCTCGAATCCCAACAACGTTGACATTGATAGATGCTTGAAACAGCGGTCTTATCCTTGAAGAGAATTCGTTTCATCTTCACGTTCAAATTCTTCAGCTCGAAATTGAACGATAAGTGATAACCATACGATTATTGCCACGCCACCAACAAGTCCATTGTATCTGACAAGCATACTGAGAACCCAGAGACCAAGATAGAATGCCGAAATAGCACCAGCAAGACCGCTCACAAACAATGGTGCAAGTTTTAATCTCGGGTCAATAAAACTGTAGACATAGTAGCCACCCCCAAAATAGGCGAAAGGAAAAGCGAAAAGCGCGTACAGTGTCCCTATGATTAATCCAAATACTGCAAAGTGTGGTCGCAATTCGGGTTGAATAAGAATGATTTCAAATGCTAGAAAAATGGTTGTAAAATTGTGCATCAACTGATTGTGAAAGTAGAACTGATGCTCGTGTACTCGTTTTTGCTTGACTTCTGCAGGCAAGATGACGTGACGCACAACTGTTGAAGTAAGAAATCCTGCACCCAAAGCCGTCGTGAAAAGGAGAACTTGCGCGGTGTTCATCCAAGAGGGAAGGACAAATCCAGAAAACAAAGAAAATGAAGAAAGAGTGGCAAGGAGAAAATAAACGACACTGCAAATAAGTGTCCAGCTACTGAACGTTACAAACTTCCGAATCCCGAGAGGATGAAGAGTGATCTCAGAGCGCGATTCATGGTCAAGAACGACCATCGTGCCTGTCTTCATCCGAAACATGTATACAATTGCATATCCACTCACCAGAAAACAAATCATATGCCAAAAGAGAATAACAGAATCGGGTAAAAAAGAGGTGTGGAAAGAGACTGAGGACTTTTCAAGTAGACTCAATACATCCCAATAAAAAAGAAAAATGAGACTGAAAACAGCGATTACTCCGAGTGTCACGATACTCGTCCCTGTGGAGTCTTTCTCACCATACCCACTCATTGAAATCAAATATTCGTGCCGCCACTGTTTCAAAAGGCTTGTTGAATAGCGATGTGAGATGATACGGAAGGGGCTGTTTGAAATACAACGGTGCTTACAACGACTTGGTATTGATGTATGATGCATTCACCTTCACAAATTACTGTCGGTCAGCCTTCACGCCGTTACGACATTGATTGGCTTCGAGTTATTCTCTTTGCACTGCTCATTTGGTTTCACTATGCGGTTTTCTCCCTCGGACAACTGGAAGGTGAAGGAAGCAGTATGGAATTGTTCAACTTCCCACTTTTCATCATAATTGGAGTGATGCACCAATGGAGACTTGCGGCATTATTTGTGATCTCTGGAATGGGGAGTGCCTTCGCTTTCCGACGCAGAACGGCCAAAAAGTATGTTGCAGAACGAGGGATTCGCTTAGGATTCCCGTTGATTTTCGCAACCTTCATCCTGTTTTTTGGTATATTGGAACCGAAAAAGGCACTCACTGGATTGTTTACAATATTTCCAGGTTCAGGGAATATGCCTTACGTTCATTTGTGGTTCATCTACAATCTACTCATCTATTCACTGCTGTTGACGCCTGTATTCGCACATGTTCGAAAGAACCCTGAAGGCTTGATTGTGCGAAGTGTGCAGTCTGTGATGAAGATTCCTTATGGACTCGGAATAATGTTCATTCCTGCTGTTGTACTCTTCATCAATGCTCTTTTGTTCAAGCCATGGGGTTTTGGTGAAGTTGGAATGTGGTGGGAGTTTTCACGGTATTTACTCTACTTCTTGTTTGGATACTTGATGATTTCAGTAAAGGATGATTACTTTCCGGTCCTTGATAAGATAAGAATACCAATAACGATTATGACGCCAATTTTGTCAGTCTTCTGGTTCATATTGAGTGAATCGATTACGATACCGAACATCATGTCTGGTGGATGGGTGAATGAGGGATATGCTGCCATTTCAGGCACCACAATTATCGCAGCAATAGTTCAATCACTTCATGCATGGTTTTGGTGCCTTTTCATATTCAGTTGGGCATCGAAATTCTTGAATCGTCCAAGTAAATGGTTGGCTTATCTCAACGAGGCAGTATACCCAACATACATCGTTCACATGCATCTCACGTTCTTCCCAATTGCCATTTTCGGAATTATTGGAGTAGGCTACTATTTTGGATTGGCACTTGGCACAATTTTAGTAACGGCTGGAGTGATGGTCTGTTTTGAGATCGTTCGAAGAGCGACATTTTTCCGAACAGTGTACGGCCTCAAGGGAGGGCATGAAGAAGTTTCCAAACTTTATCCTTACAACAGAATCGAAAGTAAGGAAATGCGTGTTTTGGTCTCCATTGCATTCCATGCATTGGCAATCCTGATGACAATAATTCTTCTTAGCTTGTTGATCAGTGCTGAAATAATTGATGGATTGTAGACACATCAAAAAGTTGAACATCCATTCATCGGTTCTTGAGATAATCTTCGCCGTACCAGGTCCATTGCTCCATCGTCCAACCAGCAGGGAGGCCTTCAGGTGGAAGAGGTGGAGTGTTCACCATTGCCGGGGCATTCACTTGAGGAGTTACGGGTTGAGGTGTTAGGTTCAAAGATGAGCTGCCACCACGACGAGTTGCAAGAACACCAGCGAGCGCAATGAGAATGAGAACTGCAAGACCAACGAGACCAATCTGAAGAGACGAAGAACTCGATTCAGAAGCTAGATGCCGAGTTGCATCTTGCGGGAAGGTATCTGCTTCATCGGACCAACCGTCGCCGTCTGCATCAGGACATCCGATACGATCTTGATTTGAGTTTCCTGCAACTTCAGGACAATCATCGCTCAAATCTGTACCCGTCTGGTCCGGATGTCCATCTTCATCAGCGTCTGACCAAAAGCGGTCATCTTCAGAGAATGCATCCAGGCCGTCGTCCCATCCATCACCGTCAGTGTCAGGGCATCCAAAACGTTCGATAGATGAAAGTCCGAATAAACCTGGACAATTGTCAGGCAGGTTGCCAGACATAGAATCGCCATAGCCGTCCATGTCAGCGTCAAAGTACTGAGTTGGGTCTTCTGGCAAAGCATCTCCTGAATCTGACCATCCGTCACCATCAGAGTCTAAGCATCCAAACACGTCTTGGAAGGATGTACCGGTAATTAGAGGGCAAATATCTGCTTGGAAACCATTGGCTGCATCGCCATAACCGTCGCCGTCTTGGTCTGCATGCTGGCTGTAATATGTTGGGAATGCATCAGCGCCTGAACTTGCAGTCCATGTCGAATCGGGGTCAGACCAGCCATCATCATCCGAATCGAGGCATCCAATTCGGTCTTCAAACGAAGTGCCTGCAACCGTCTTGCACTGATCTCCTTCAAACCCATTTGGTTCATCACCAAATCCATCTCCATCGGAGTCCGACCACTGTGTTGGTTCGGTTGGGAATTCATCGACTGAATCGGCATAGCCATCATTATCAAAGTCTGAGCAACCCATGAGAGAACCGAGGTCACTTGTTCCTGCATTGACTGGACAGTGGTCAATCTCATCAGGGAAGCCGTCGTTATCATCATCAAGGTCTTCACCAACATCTTGGCAACCGTCTTGATCTCCATCATTTGTCAAAGTGGAAAAGAAGGATGGAGGGCTGGTAGGACACAAATCAGTGGAAGCGGAGGATTCAGTGCAAGCCCAGAAGCCATCGACTTCTTCAGCATCACAAATTCGGTCATTATCATCATCATAATCTTCGCCAGCGTCTTGGCAGCCATCAAAATCATAATCCGTAACACTGGAAGAAATCCAGCCAACGTCACCGAGCGCACATGAATCAATCTCATCAGAGAGACCGTCGTTATCATCATCGGTGTCTTCAGTCAAATCAGCACAACCATCAGAATCATGGTCGGTCAGTAGAGAAGAAATCCAAGAAAGATTACCCCGAGCACATTCATCGTCTATGTCTAGGATTGAATCGTTATCATCGTCTTCATCACAAGCATCACCTTTGGAATCGTTATCATAATTGGCCTGAGCAGAGTTTGAAATGAAGGGGCAATTATCTACATCATCACCGACTCCATCGCCGTCTCCATCCATAAACGGATCAATACGAACGACTTCATCTCTTCCGTTATCAACGTAATACAGATGCCCGTTCGGTCCAATTTCCAGTCCCATTATCGAAGAGGCTGAGGTTTGGATAGAATTTGCTTCTGTCGCACTTTTACCGTCTGAATTCAAGTCATAGGCGACGATTTTACCGTTCCCGTTCTGAGAGACAAATAACCGGTCGCCGTCTAGTGCAATTCCTGATGGAAAGTCAAGACCCGAGGCGAGAACTCCCCATTCAATGTCAGTTATTCGGGAATATTCTTGCAATGGCTCAAGGCGAGACGCATCGTCCATGATGTCCTCGGTCTCGAAATTCGAATCATCGGTATTTACCCAAAGAACCCGATTGGCTCCGGCATCTGCAATGTAGAGGATACCTGAGCTCTTGTCCATGACCATGTGGCCTGGTATGCCGTAGGCGTGCGTGAGAGTAATATCGGAATACCGACGGATGATTGCGTCTGAATGGTCGTCTTCACCAGTGTCATGGTCATCTTGGAAATCATAGCGAACAAGTTCACCGTAATAGCCGTCGTTATACCAGTAAACGTTATCATAATCATGAGCGATTCCGACTCCGTATGGAGATTCGTGATTCATGTCAATATGGCTTCCAAGAAGCCCATTGCCGTTGTTTTGGTTTTCGACTGCAAAATGGTTCAAAGAAGAAGGCCAGAGTGTTGGCCCCATGAAGAAATTCTGTTGAATTTGGCCACAGAAGGTGTTACCGGTTTCTTGAGCAGAACCCCATTGCCAATCAAACTCTGGATGGTAGGCGCCAAATGCAATTGAACTGACTTCTTCAAGGAAATGATCTCTGTTGGAATCTTGACGATTCTGAGAGGTTTGAGACTCCATGCCAGTGTTTTCAATGATAGTGATGCTGTCTGTAGCACGGTTGGCCACCCAAAGTTCATTGGTTCGGCCAGGGTGAAATTCAAGGTCCCGGGGGTCGTCAAGCATATCGGAAGAATCTGCGATAACAACTTCTTCAAACACCTCTCCAAATTGCTCCACAAAGGTAGCTTCCTTTGATGCAACTGCGTGAGACGGAATAGAAAACAGCAAAATGCTGAGGAGCACGATGGACACTTGTTTGTTCACCATGTAGCATTCCAATTCGCTGTTGCCTATCATACCTTGCACTCTATAGGCAGACAATTCTTGATGTATGAACTCTGAACAACTCATCAATGATGTTTCGATTGACAATGTAATCGATTACGAAAACGGGAAAAATCAAGTAAAGAAATAACGCAGACAGTCTACACAGATTTCAATTCCGTCGGTCTTTAGCATCAGCTTTGATTCGCTCAAGAATATCTTTTGGTGCGAGAACATCCTTCAATTCTTGAAGAGATTTCTTTGACTTTTTATCAACCTTCTTGGGCATATGTAATTTGAGTAAAACAATTACATCTCCACGACCAGAACCTCTGTTTCGAGGTAAGCCTCTTTTTCTAATTTCAATGGTGTCACCTGAATTCGAATAGGCTGGAACCTTAATCGTCAAATCCTTGCCATCGACGTGTTCAAGAGTAATACTTGTCCCCAACACAAGGTCTGAATAACCGAGCGGCAAAGACATGATTAAATCAGCACTCGAACGTTCAAACCAGAGGTGCTCTTCAACCTCGATTTCGATAAATAAATCACCATCTTCACCTTTCCCATTGGGCGCTGGTTCGCCTTTGCCACGCATGCGAAGCCGTGTTCCAGATTCAGCTCCAGCGGGTATATTGAAGCGTAATGTTGTGGCTTTGATTTCTTTTCCCTTCCCGCGACAAGTGCTGCACTGTTCCTCTATTTGGTGGCCAGAGCCTTCGCATGATGGGCAGTCGCGAACTACATCTTGGACGAAAGGTCCGACCTGCTGGCGCATTCGAACACGGCCTTGACCGTTGCATTCTCTGCAATCAGCAATCTCGCCATCTTTGGCTCCGGTTCCAGCGCATTTGGAGCATGCAACAGGTAATTCAACCTCAACTTCCTCCTGACTGCCGTTATGAATTTTCTTTAAATCCACTGTATGAAACATTCGAATGTCGCTACCTCGTCGGCGTGATCGTCGTCCACCACCCCCACCTCCGCCGAAGATGTTCGAGAATACATCCCCACCAAAGATGTCTTCAAGATTGATGTTAAATCCACCACCACCGAAACCTCCGAACGGAGAACCACCGCCAGGCCCTTTATGCCCAAATCGGTCGTATTGTGCACGCTTCTGTTCATCTGAAAGAACAGCATATGCTTCTTGTATTTCTTTGAACATTTCTTCAGCATTGTCCTCTTGACTTCGGTCAGGGTGATACTTTCGTGCAAGGCTGCGAAAAGCGTTTTTGAGGTCTGCAGAAGAGGCACCTTTTGCCACTCCTAAGACTTCATAGTAATCCCGCTTTTCAGAAATGGCAATCACCCAACAAAACGAGGGGTATCAACGACCTCTTTCAATATCTCCCTTGAAAACGACCAACTTATGCATCAAGTCCACACTCAAGGCAGAACGGTTCACTCTGCGGAACAGTTGCATTACAGCCGCGACACAATTTACCAGTGGGCGAGGAAATAATCTCGGTTGGCTGGCTCATTTCATATTGAGGAGTTGAAATCATTGCCATGGATTCGATGCTTTCATTTGACTGTTGAGAGGGAGTGTTTGAATCCCAAGCATAGACCTTTTCGGTCTCAGATTGCGACTGGGTCGACTGACCGACTGCATCACCCTTCTCAGAAACGACTGAATCTATTCCACCGTCATCTGACATCGTTGTCATCTTTAACTCACCGTCGCTTGGAGAGGAGGCTGCCCTCATAGGAGCAACAGGACGTTGTGCAGTAACCGGAGAAGCGCTCGAGGCTGCACGCAGAGCAGCCTGCTTCTTTTCTTCTCGCAGTTGAACTGTGTCACCCCTGCCAAATAAGCGAGCTACAGCGTCAAGGAAAGAATCCATCGGAGATTTTTTGCGTATTGCACCGATGGTAGAATCAACGTATTCATCTTCAAATGTTTCAGAACCAGTCATTCGACGATTCGCTTTTCGAATCCGTTCTGATTCTAAGAGCAAGTCAACTTCCACTTTTTCATCTTCCCCCAATTCAAGTTCGGGTGATTCTTTGTCGATACTGGAAACATTTCTCTTAAGAGCCATTTCTCCTTCAGCACTCAGACTGCTACCGAGCTGCACATCGGTTTGCCAAACTCCTGCCTCTTCAGCATCGTAGACTTTTTTCATTGACTTCATTGTTTGCGAACGATGAAATTCATGGTCACGAACAGTACGTGTTCGGCGAAACAGGAACACTCCAAGAACAATTCCGATTGCATACCAACCATACATCAGTCGTGGTTCTATCTCAAACATCTCTTTCAGCGGGGTCACAGTGAAATGTGTGAGTGCAAGAAGCAATAAGGGCATTGCTGCGATGCCGCGAGCTGTGAAAGTGCGCTCATTTGCCATACTTCTCATCCTTCGTTTTATCAGAACACTCAAGTATGTTTTCATCGATTGTCCGCACAAGTATCACCGGTCACTTGGCGCCCTACCCTTGCGAAATACCCCGTCTAGCAGGCCTAAAGAAAAACTGGTGTGGAGCATCATCAGGCAAACCGGAACTCCAAAAATACTCGAAAAACGTTTGAAACGTAAAGAACTACGAACGCCCTCAATCATGAGAACTGAAAGATAGCATACTGGAAGTATCAATGTGATGTCCGTTTGCAACAGGTAAAGAGCTAAAGTTACCAAAAATCCAAACCATGGCAGAAATTCTCGTAAACTGATTCTATTGGGGTGTTTTTGTAGAATCTTCATTCGCCAAAAACCGTATCTGTGGCCCATTTTCCACCATTTTAAAAGCCCTGAACGTTTCACCATACTTACTCCAGTTGCCGGTGTTCGGTAGACAGCATAGCCGGAATTAAGAAATCGCATCGAAAGGTCGCTGTCTTGGCTGGTAATGAAGGCGCTGTCCCATCCTTCAACATCCTCCAGAGCCGCCCGGGAATGCATGGCGAAAGCTGGAGTTTTTGTTGGACCGGAGGTGGTGAACGAGTCAAATTGACCATTACCGCTTCCCAGCGGAGAAGAAAGTGCCCCTTCAATCCAATTCTCTACAACCCCGTGTTCACCCTGACGAGGATTGACACGAATACCAACTGCGGCTAATGGCAAATTTATTGACGATTCGATCCGAGACCATTCATTCATCCTCAGTTCCAAGTGGTCAGGTTCAACGGTTGAATGACCAATCATTTCAACGGTATATCGAACTGAATCTGGAAGCAGGGTGAGTGCTAGGTTTCGTGCTTCAGCAACATGCTTTTTTGGATTAGAATGCAACTCTATGAGGGGCCCACCTCGATTTTTACTTCGTTCAATTGCTTTCTGAACTTCACTGCATGTAGAATCGGAAGAACCTCCGTCAAGAACCAAGACAATGTGCTGCACTGGTGGGAGGGTTTGCTCTATGAGAGAGTCCAAACATGCACCGATGTACTCCGCCTCATTCAACACTGGAATGACGGATGCAATCGAAGGTTGAACATCACTCATACCAATCCGAATATGACTTTGACTTTCACCTCTTCGCCTTTTTTGTTAACAAAAGGCATGTTCATGTGCCGAAGAGGTTTGGCGGTATTCATGCAAGAGCCAATGCTTCGTCTCAACGGTGTCAATGAAAACTTGCGTATCATTATTCAAACGGAATTAAGGGGAGCAGATTCTCCTGAGAAAGTCAGAGAAGCACTTTTTGCTGTATTCCCAGAATTTCCGAGCCAACAAGAAGTTGATGTGCCAACTCTTGGAAATGCGATTCATGAGACGTGGAGAGGCGAGCAAGTTTCTCTTGGAACATTTCTTAAATTACTTCACGAACAGAGGATACTCGATACCGCATTGGATGCAATGACGGTTCGTTTTGATGGCTCAAGTACTACCTTTGAATTACTTCGCCAGGCTGCAATTGTGGGTAAAATAGCATTTCCTTTGGATGAAGAACAACCTTTGGGTGGAGTGATCTCAATCACTCTTGAGGGTGAAAACCTCGGTGATTGGTTGGAAGCGGCAACTTGGCATAAAGGACGAGATATCGCCCCTCGTTCAATCAAAGATGACCTTGCGATGAGTGAAGACGGCGAAGCAGTTACTTGGATCTAGGCAAATAGTTCGTTTCCTTCATCCACTGGACTACAGCACCGTCGTTTCCCAACCAATCCAGTTTAGAATGATCCTCAAGATTCCTCCAGCTGATCGCCTCATGCGAAGTCCATAATGTCATGTCGGTAAAATCAGGGAATCTACCAACGAACTCTGTTGGTAGAATGTGTAGAGCGATGTCCACTTTTTCCAGTGAATGATACCAGGTGCCAATCGAATTACCGCATTGAACTCGCCATCCAAATTCTTCAAGTATCTCTCGCTCTAAGGCAAAGGGTTGTGTTTCATTTGGTTCGACTTTCCCTCCAGGGAACTCCCACTTTCCGCCATGCACCTGAGACGGAGAACGCTTGGCTACAAGATAATGTTCGTCACGGGTAATCAATGCACCCACTACAGAAAGAACCGGTCGAAACATCATTCTTTGTAGAACCTCTTGAACAAATTTCAACCCTTCACGAATTGGACAATCTTGGACTGATGGGAGATGAACAAAAATGCATGGTGGTATTCTTTCATTGATACTTGAAATTTTATTTAGCCCACGGAGTGTCTGGTAGAGTGTTTCATTGCAGAGATATGAACCTGCATCTTGTGAAAGCTCGCATTTCAAACTCCAGGGGAGTGACATCCATGCGTCTGCAGGTACCGAAACTGGAAGGTCGCCTTCACCAGTAATGACTTGATTTGATACTTGGCGGCCACTGTTATCGGGAATCCTCATATCGAGCTGGTCTTGAGCAAGGGTTTCAATGCGGGGTATTTGGCAGGTTTCACAGAGTCCAAGGTGAAGGATTGCATCCCACCGCTCTCCCTTTTCAATCGCTCTGTAAGTGTGCAGTGAGCCAGCCTCATCCACAGAAAGAATTTGAGTTTCGATAAGGGCTTGAAGAGATTGAGTCTTGTGCTCGCGCAATCTCGACCATGGGTCATCGAGCAGAAGTTGTTGTGGAAGTGCTTTGGCAATTTGGCTTGAAATATTTTCAACATGCTCTCCAAATGGCTCGAAACCCGTAACTAAAATCCGAGCCATGAACACTCCTCGAGTTGGCGGTTTTTGATATTCGTGTCGAGAAAAGCCCCGTCATATTGACAAACAGGAACCAACAGGGCATTGCAGTGGCGACTATGGATGGACACACCGAATTCAGCACGGCCCCTACCGATGAGGAGGGAAGCAGCTTGCTCGAATTGAGACCAGTCCGGTTATTTCGGGAAATCTGGAGAGAATTTACATTTGGAGTTGGTGCTTGGGGGACTTTGCGTCCATTGTTTACTGCTTTACTGGCATCAGTGCCATTTTTATTCCTCGGGCAACATT
>CABYOM010000021.1 GCA_902520595.1 uncultured Candidatus Poseidoniales archaeon
CACGCCGTTTAAAGTCCGACCCTCGTCTTGAAGCGGTTGGAACATGCGATGAATTGAACGCTCTTTTTGGTATGTGTTTAATGGAAATAGGTAGGATTCCACCTCACAGTGATGGAGGGAGTAGTTCGACCATAAAGCGGGTTCAGTCCATTTCCAATCAGGCATTACCCCGGATTCAAAATGAACTTTTTGACCTTGGTGCTGAACTTGCCTGCCCCCCATCTAAATTGCCAGAGGGCATGGTTGTTCTGAATGACAATCAATGTGCGGTTTTACTCGAAGAGATGGACGCTTGGCTTGAACAATTGGAACCGCTGACCAGTTTTATTCTTCCTTCAGGGCAAAGTCCTGAAGCTGTAATCCACCTTACCCGTACTGTTACTCGACGCCTTGAACGACGCGTTCTGTATTTGTTGGAAGTAGAGGGCAAGGGAGCGGTTCGTCCACTGGCTCTTATCTATCTCAATCGCCTTTCAGACTGGCTCTTTGTGTTTGGAAGGTGGGTCTGTTCAAGTCTTGGAAATGAAGAGGCACTTTGGAAGCCGTTAGGTCATAGAGGTCCGGAAAGTGGAATCGCATCTCTGATACGAAAACAGGGTGAAAGCGATAAAGATTTTAAGCAAATTTGAATTAATCCTTTCCAATTTTTTTCATATGTTCGTAGGCCTTTTGAAGAATATCCCGAGTTGCATCATGGGATAGTTGCTCTTCAGCCTGTACCCAGTCAAGCCACATGTGCCCCCGGTGTTCGACGGACAGTTTGACCGTCAACCGTTCAGTTTCTGCGAGGTACCAGTAGACCTGCTTTGTTCTTTTTCGACCCTTATGCCAGTATGAATATTCACTCCGTTCAACAAATCCTTGAATAAATTCAATTTCATCTATTCCAGTTTCTTCTTGTAACTCCCGCCGAGCAGTAGCGTGGTGGTCTTCATCATTTTCCTCAACATGCCCTTTTGGAAAGTCCCAGTGTCCTTGCGGATACTGCAGCAAAAGAACAGTTCCATAGTTGACCAAAACGATGCCGCACGAGGTCTCCATGAATGAAGCAGAGAAACGATAGGTCAAGTCAATTGTGGCGACATGATTCTTGAAAACCTTCTTGCGGAATGTGCACACGCCTCCCAACATGGCACCCTCTTCTCCGACTTTGGAAAAAGCAGGTTTGCCCGCATTCACACGAATTATCGCTGATTCGGATCTTGATGGACTGTGCGCAGCAGCCGTTCTTAAGGCTGCAAACCCTGATGCAACTGTGCATTTCGCACATGCGGCTCTGATCCGCTCCGGAGCAATCGATTCGCTCATAGACCGCTCTACAGCAATGGTTGATCTTCCATTTCACCCGCGATGCGGCTGGTATTTGGACCACCATCTCACAAACCGCCCGAATGAAGTCGAAGAGGCAAAGTTTGTTGCAGAAGGGGGTACCTGCCATTGGGAAGCCACTCCATCCGCAGCACGTCTAGCCTATGACGTGTTGAATCCTTATTTGGACCTCTCACATTTAGAAGAAATTATGCCCGTTGTTGACGCTCTTGATTCAGGTCGAATTACCCGTGAGGAATTTATTGAAGACGGGCCGATTCTCCAACTCTCTCGCTCCCTTTCTCTCAATGAGCCAGAACATATGCAATATGTCCTCACTCTTCTCTCTCGAGGAGCCAAACTGAAGGAAGTCCTCTACGACTCTAAAATAACTCCGCATATTGAACGTGCACGTAAGGAACGCGAAGATGCAAAGCGGGTTGTTGAGCGCCATACTGAAATTATCGACCGGCTTGCTGTATGTCGAATGGATGAAAAAGGCGTTCGTTCAAACGGGTATTTAGTGACTGCTTGGGCAGGGGATAGAGCAGATGCGTGTTGCATTATTCACGGATACTCGGATGGTTCAATTGAAACACCTAACCGTCCAGCGTTATCTGCGAGTTTCTATGCAAACTCATTTCTTGAAAATGGCCAAGGTCGCTATGACCTTTCACGACTCGCTACTGCGATGGACCCTACAGGTGGAGGGCACGCAAATGCTTGCGGTTGTAGGATTCAACCACCTGGCGTTGATGCGAATATCGAGACGTGGTTGAAGATGTGGGCGAATAGAGAAGTCGAACTCTCAATTCAATAAGTCTCAACAACGTTTAATGCATTCGAATGTAAGAATGTATGGATGTCCGCAGACTTCTTTCAAAAAAGCATACTTCCAGTCCATAGTTGCCCTGCCGGTGGGTTGAAGGCGGGTAGGTTGGACCCCCAAGAGAGGGGGGGAGAAGCATGCAAGAAACTCATATGGCAAATTGTCTTGAAGTAGCTTTCAAAACCAACGTCACCAAACCCCGTCGCCAATCTTTAGTTGTCAAAACCGCCGATTGGCAATTACTTGAGAAACCGTGGCGCCCAATCCTTCTTTTGGCAATTGCAGAAACCGAACTTCCTGCCGCAGACGAAGAAGGCTCAGACGTACCGAGTAGACGCCGACACGCAGGTGGGCGGAATCGTAACCGTCGAGGTGGAAGAGGCGCTTCTGGCCCAATGGATCTCCTCCCATCTGCTCAAGAAATGGTCCTTCCCTCAGATTACAGTCCTGCGTATCGACTTGCTACCCTACTTATTCACAAACTTCTCAACAAAGACGAGTGGGATGAGCAATGGGAAGTGACAGAAAACTCACTTCGCGAAACGTGTTTGGAAAAAGGCGTGCACCCCGTATGGATTTCCCTCGCTCAAAGAACAGCGCTTCTTGGTCAGTTTGCTGCTTTTCCAAAAGCAAAAGTGAGTAAGGCTAAGGCGGACAAGAAAGTTAATCTCAGCGCTGCTTTCATCAATCCGTTTGTATCTGAAGACCTCATCAAGGCAGTGAATGAAATTTCACCAGCAGTTACCGATTCAAAATCGCAAGTTGCCCTCCGAAATATCACATCCCAATTGTCATCGGGAAGGCCACTTCAACCAGCTCATATTCTCTTACAGCTCGAAGGACCAGCCTGTGCTTTGAGTGTCCTTCTTGCTTTAGCGTCGAATCAAGACCCAACCGAATCTCTTGAACGGTTGAAAGCGGTTGACGCCGAGTTGTCAGAACAACTGAATGATTTTCACTCTCTCCGACAAGGAAAAGTCATCAATTGGAAGAAATCAAGAACCGCAAAAGGAGACAATTCTCTCGCAGTTGCACGCCAACTCCTCGCTTGGGAAAACTCTCCCGATGAGGCGGCGAAACTTTCCTCAAAGCAACTCGCTGAAGGTCTCGATATGCTTCATCAACATACCACGAATGCAGTTCAAATTGAAAGGCTCATGTGGTGGCGTTTGAACGCTCTTCACAAAGAAGGGAAAACCGAAGAAACAGTCACTCTTCTTACCAGCATCAAACTTGACCATAACACTGAACTTTCGACTTTGACTCCACTTCTTGCTGACCTTTCAAGCGAAGAGATTGATGATTGGCTCCTGCAACAGATACCTCTTCTCGATGATGGGGCTTTGGTGGCTTTGATTCAGATGGAAGGGCTCTCCTTATCGGTCCGCTCGCTTGCGGCGAAACACATTTCTAACGAGTCGAGTGAGGCCTGGGAGACCGTTTTCCCACTTCTTATCGACATCTATACTCAAACAATGGAATTGAATCTTCTCGCACAAATGATTACGTCAAATGATCTCGTCCCAATATCTCACCCATTCGAAACTCTTCTTGTCTCGCATTTACTCGACGCTGGAAGCGATAACGACCTATGGCTCAATGTCCGAGCAGCTCGACGAACGGCTCTTTCACAAATTCACAGTATAGATGCACCTGCATCATTTTCATCAACCTCTGAAGCGTTACTGATGCTGTTTGAAGGTGAAAACATTGAGGACGAACGCCTTACTACCGTGCTCGACAAGCAGGGACTTTTGGCATTTGGTCCTATTCGTCAAGCGTTACGTGATGGCGGGAGTGGTATTGCTTCTTCGACACACCTTTCAAATCTTGAACAGAGTATTGAATCTGCAGACCTTTCGGTCATGGAGCGCGTTTTATTCAATGCAGTCATATCGACCTTGCGTCTCAACCACGTGGCATTAATGCTTCAGCACGGTAACTCAGATGATGAGAATATTGAAACGCTCAACACACTGTTAGGAAATCAGAACATTCCTACAGGCATGATTCACAGTGTTCGTCATCTTGTTTTAGAACATGATATTGGGCTACCTGCTCTTGTTCGTTGGTATCAAAATCACGATGCACTCTCGCCATGGCATACGCTTGCTCGTGCTGCAGTCTATGCTTCAAACAAAGAAGAATTGAATGCCGCTCGTGATTATCGTAAGGCTGGAGATCATGATGAGTTTGATTACGAGCATTCACTTATTTTGTATCGTAAAGCACTCATCCATCTGGCATTCGCCGAACAATGGCGTGAAGCGGTAGAATTACTCGATGCCCAACCTGCATTAAAGAGCGCCATCACTCAGCGATTCCAATTGTATCTTCGAGTCTCGTTTACGGCGAAATCTAAAGATACAAATCTGGCTACACGTTTACTGAAAGACTTCGTTAAGAGGTCCAAGATGGAAATTCAAGAAAACGAAGAAGGTGAAATGGTTGAATCGCTCCGAGTCTACTATGCTGAAGATGATTTGGACATGCTCAAAACCTATCCTCACGAACACCCTCGACCTCTTCCAACCGATCCTTTTTGTGGCCGAGTTACTGCTGCAACAAACTCCCTACTTAAGACCCGCAGAAGGCAGAAGAATACCTTTGATACCCGGTTCAACCAGTTGATGCAATACGGTTCACCTTCAACCGATGAAGTGTACTCCCTTGCCAGTGAGGCGGCGAAAGTCCGACCTGTAGATGGTTTGATGTTCCTTGAACGGGCTCAAAACAGTTCGTTCTTCAACAAGAGTGAAATCCGAAGTTTACAACAAGCCGAATTATCTCTCTTCTCGGTCAACAAATCTCAAATTCCAAACGCATCCCGCCGTTATCTGCGAAATCTTTCTTTGGTTCCATTGGTCATCATCGATACGAACATTCTCGTTGATGCTTTGATTGACCGCATTTCCAAGAAATTGCATTTGGTTGGTGAAATCAGTCTGGATATTCAGGGGCAAGGAAGTTTCCATAAAATTCTACTCAGTAAGGCCAGAGATAAGAAATTACAACTTTGGTTACCCGATGTCGTGAAGCATGAATTAATCGGTATAGCCTCAGGACTGAATAAACTAAGGAGTCGGTTTGACGATTCACTTGTATCTCCAGAATTACTCGACAAGATTTTCAATGAAAAAACCCTCAAAAATTTGACAAACGAGGTTCTTGATGATTACAATACATGGCGTCCGCTTGACCTCGAGATTGAGTCTGAAGCAAACTCCAGTGAAATCAAGCAGTCGATTGAAACCTTCCTCCTTGATTATTCGGAAATATATGAAGAAATTACCGCCATGAAGCGAACTCGAGATGAACCTGTTCGAACAGTAATCAATGGCAGAGACATTTACCCTGAAGCCCCTGACCGAACCTTGATGTGCATTGCCGCTCAACTTGCTAAGCAATCGTTGCAAGATCTTGGAACCGTTCTTGTTGCTACACGCGACGGCGATTTCACACTCGTTGCACGAGCCTTTGAGGAACAGTTTGGCTTTGGAATTGCCAAGAACAGCCGTTCATTGAATGCGTGGATTAAGTGAGACTCACATGTGAGAAATCATTGCATCGCCAAAGGCACTGCATGAGAGAAGTGTTGCATCGTCCATCAAACGTTCAAAGTCGTACGTGACCGTCTTAGCAGAAATAGCGCCTTCCATGCCTTTGACGATTAAATCTGCAGCATCGATCCAACCCATGTGGCGTAACATCATTTCTGCGGAGAGAATCAATGAACCCGGATTTACCTTGTTCTGTCCGGTATATTTTGGTGCGGTTCCGTGGGTCGCTTCGAAGATTGAGATTCCAGTATCGTAATTGATGTTCGCACCAGGTGCAATACCGATGCCACCAACTTGAGCAGCCAATGCATCTGAAATGTAATCGCCATTCAAATTCATAGTGGTTAGAACGGAGTACTCCGCAGGCCGTGTGATGATTTGTTGCAGCATTGCGTCAGCAATGACGTCTTTGACGAGGATGGCTTTTCCAGTTTTGGGATTCTCAAAAGTGCACCATGGCCCACCGTCGAGTTCTACAGCTCCGAATTCTTCCTTGGCCAATGAATAGCCCCAATCTCTAAATCCGCCTTCAGTGAATTTCATGATGTTGCCTTTGTGAACGAGAGTTACACTTTCTTTGTCATTATCGATTGCGTATTGGAATGCCGCACGAACAATTCGAGCAGTACCTTCTTGTGAAATTGGCTTGATTCCAATTCCGGAGGTGTTCGGGAACCGGATTTTGTCAACCCCCATTTCGTTTTGTAAGAAGTCGATGACTTTCTTTACTCCATCACTGCCAGCTTCCCACTCTATTCCAGCGTAAACGTCTTCGCTGTTTTCTCGGAAAATGATCATGTCAACATCGGCAGGATATTTCACTGGTGAAGGCGTTCCTTCATACCAGCGAACCGGACGAACGCATGCATACAGATCGAGTTTCTGACGCAATGCAACATTCAGTGAACGGATTCCACCGCCGACAGGCGTAGTTAAAGGACCCTTGATGGAGACTAATCCGGTTCGCATGGCGTCCAAAGTCTCTTGTGGCAACCATTCACCAGTAGCATTGAACGCTTTTTCACCGGCAAGAACTTCTGACCAGACAATTTTCTTTTCCCCACCATAGGATTTTGAAACTGCAGCGTCAACGACTTTCATCATCACAGGAGAGATATCAATCCCAATTCCATCGCCTTCAATATAGTGAATAATTGGGTCATCTGGAATAATGAGTTTACCGTCGTTCATTGTAACTGGTGTTCCTGCCATAGCAATCAGTTACACGCACATGCATCCCCTTCAAGAATGAACCGCCCCACGGCTCTCTATGCAGGGGCGAGTAGAATGGACCGGCGGCGATGGTCTCTTATGCACGAATTCGAATGGACAGAGTCTTGAGTTGGATTGGGAGAATGGACCTTCTCCAATGCAGGTTACGCTTCAAATGATTGGCGCATGTTCTCTTGTTGATGTTGTCATTGGACTCAAGGAACGTCCTTTCACAAAAGTATGGGTTGAACTTGATAGTACGCGTGCAGAAACCTCTCCCCGAGTTTTCAAAACGGTTGAAATGATATACCACGTAAGGGGAGATGTTCCTGAAAAACTCCTTGAGAGAATCGTCGAGAAGAGTCATGAAAAACTGTGCAGTGTCTCAAACATGTTTGTCGACGTCCAGATTACATCGAGTGTTGCCGTTCACAGAGATTAAGCGACGGCTTTTGTCGATACGACGTTCACCTTTGAGAGTGCACTCATTGCTTGAACCAACAGTTCTCTCAAGGCGTTATACAACGGAAGCCATGATTGTGAGAGGTGAGATGGTGGGTTTACTGGCAATACGCCATCGCCTGTGGAGAGAACTGTTGCAAACGGCCGGACTTGACCTGTCCCAACCATGTCGATGATGAGGGAAAGGTGGTATGCTTCTTGTTGTTTAACAATCTTAGCAGAATCAATATCGGCGACAGCTTGTGCTGGAAGGTCTGAAAGCCAATCTTCGCCACGCTCAACCCGTGCTTGCAACTCATTTTTTACCAGGATTTCAAGCAGGTCAGTTATGACTTCATTTGAGAGAGTAGGGGTCGTCTGTGGATTCGACGTAATCGGGAGAGAGTTGTTAACGCTGGAAACAGAGGTGTGTGGTTCTTGAGACATATCGATAGATACACTCGGCTCATCGTTCATTGCGAAGAGAGAATCGGCAGTGAGCGTTTCCTCTTCTTCATCGTCCATGAAAGCAGCGAGAGGGTCATTGCTGGTTGTGGTCATAGGAGCGTTGAGATTCGACTGAACTTGCGCAGTTGTTGGTTGAACTGCACCGAGAACAGCAAACATATCCATCTCTTCTTCGGTATCACTTTCTTGCGATTCTGTTACTGTATCCCATGGTCCCATTCTTCCACTTCCATATCTTAGTTCAATCTTCTACTACATGAAAGAATGTTTTTTTCCGATGACTCATAGTACGCTCAAAGAGGCGATGTATTAAGTAGGAATATGAGCATGAATTAGGGAAAGGGTCATATGGGCCCCGCCATGACTTCTCGATGAGTGTAGATGAGATTCAGTCGCCTGCATTGGGTTTTTCTCTTGCTGTTTTTTTCATCACTCGGTCTTTCAGTAAGTCAAAGCTTTCCTGCAGGGGTTGGTCAAAGTGCGAACAATGGCTGTTTGTGCCACGGGAGTGCATCAAATGCCACAGAAACGACCCTTATCGGCCTACCTACGGTTTTTGAGAGCAATCAAACATACAACATAACCGTCCATATCCAAAGTACTGTTGAACAATCAAATGACTCGCAGGGTGGGTTCAGACTTCTGGTGAATACTGGAACAGTTGAGTTTGAAAACCAGAGTCACGCTCAACAAATCGATGATGGCTGGACACACACCAGTGCAGGGAACGCTCAACGCGCATGGAATTTTACATGGACATCTCCTCTCGACAACACGACTTCCGCAGAGTTTGTCGTTTATGGAAATGCAGTTAATGGCAATCAGAATTCAATGGGAGACCATTGGGATGGGTATGGCATAACTATACCAGGCTCAAGTTTTGATGGTGATTTGATTCAACCTACAGTTGATCAACCCTTCAAAATAACGGATTATTCCATCATTATCGGAGGGCTTTTTGCCATCCTTATTCTGTTTTACTTCGTAGTGAAGTAATCAGTTGACAAACTCAATTTGTTGGTTACGTAGTGCCCTTAATTGGCGGTTTTCACTGGCGCCATGGATTTGTTCACTTTTGACACCGGTCAATACCAGCATTACACGAAGTTCTTCTTCCAATTCTTCCTTAACTGCCGCACCCCAAATAATTTGAGCGTGTGGTGAAATCTTTTCTTTGATAATTTTTGCACACTGTTCTGCCTCGCCTAACGTCAAGTTTGCTCCACCAACGACATTGATGAGCGCCCCTCGAGCATCCGATGCATCAATATCCAACAACGGTGAATGCAAGGCCTCCATTGTTGCAGCTTCTGCACGACCAGGTCCCGAAGCAGCACCTAATCCAATCATAGCAACACCGCTTCCAAAGTTAATAACAGAGCGTAAGTCTTCAAAGTCAAGGTTGACCATGCCGTCGATAGTAAGCAGCTCTGCAACTCCAGTAATCGAACGCACAAGTAATTCATCACCAACTCTGAAAGCACTTGAAATTGGCAAATCCTTGACTCCTTCAATTTCTAACAATCGTTCGTTTGGGATAACGAGGATAGTGTCACAATGCTCTCTTAAGCGTTCAAGACCCCACTCGGCATTTTGCTTTCGAAGCGCTCCTTCTGATTGGAAAGGGTATGTTACCACTGCTATGGTCATGGCACCTTGTTGCTTTGCCAGTCGTGCAATTTGACCGGCAGCACCCGTGCCTGAGCCTCCACCCATTCCAGCAGTGATGATTGCAAGTTGCGTATCATTAGTGATTCGACGAAGCACCAGTTCTGATTCGAGCGCTGCGGCTTCTCCCTTTGTCGGGTCGCCACCAGCACCTCGACCACGAGCCGTTCGTCCGATCAATATTTTTTCTTCAATTGGAGACATCAGTAAGGCCTGAGCATCAGTATTGACCGCATAGCCTGTAACATAGGAATTTTCAAACAAGCCTTCTTCTGAAAGTCGACCAATAGCATTGCATCCTGCTCCACCAACGCCATAGACGCGTATTCGTGGCTGGAGTGATTCCAAGAGTGCTTGAAGCTCAACTTCACTGCCTTCACCTAGCGGAGGAGCAGCAGCCGTAGGTGTTGCAATTTCAGACTCACTGAGTTCTAATACCCGTTCAATCAAGTGTCGCATGAGAGTCATGCTTACCCAAGTGACCTTGAATGTGCCGCAACCAAAGAGCGCGAAACAATCGGTTTTTAGGGGGTATTTCCAACACCATCAGTCACGAAGACCTTCTTGTGTGACTTGATAGACACACTCGCCATCAGGCAGGTTTGGTGAATCGACCAATCGAGCAATTCTTCGGCCGCCCTTTGCTTTGCGCAAGTAGAGACGGAACGTCGAAGCGTGCGCGAGAACGTGGCCGCCAATTGGCTTGGTTGGATCTCCCCACATTGCATCCGGTTTCGAGTGCACCTGGTTGGTTACCAAGACAAGTGCATTGTTCACATCAGCAAGTTGCTTGAGGTCTTTGAGGTGTCGGTTGAGTTTTTGTTGGCGGTTTGCAAGCATAGCCCGTCCGATAAATTCAGCACGGAAATGGCTGGTAAGCGAATCAACAATAATCATCTTGACATTGAGTCCTTTACTCATGCGCTTGATTTCATCAACGAGGAGCATTTGGTGAGCGGAGTTGTATGCACGTGCCACGTGAATTCGACTGAGGACTTGGTCAGGGTCAAGTCCATGCCCACGAGCCATTTGTGAGATTCGCTCCGGACGGAACGTGTCTTCAGTGTCGATGTAAAAGACATCACCATCAAAACCACCTTCTTCCATTGGTAGCGTGCAGTTGACTGCTAGTTGGTGACCAATTTGTGTTTTTCCGCTGCCGAATGCACCGTAGACTTCAACCAGAGCTTGTGTTTCAAATCCACCACCAAGTAAATCGTCAATCGATTCGACCTTTGATGAGAGTTTGAGGACTTCACGTCGGCGTTCAAGGAGTGCGTCACCAGAAATGAATCCTCCAATGTTCGCCATCTTTTTGGCACCGCTGATGATCTTTGTAGCAACTGCTTCACCCAGTTCTGCTTGGTCTGCAAGGTCTCCAGGTGACATGACTGCAAGCGCTAGGAGTTCGTCGAACCCTGCTTCACGGAGTTTTTCTGCGGTCGCTGGCCCTACGCCAGGGAGGTCTTCAATGAGGGGTTCAGGTACGTCCTCTTCCGGTGGCATCAGTACAGGTGCTTCCTCCTTAGGGTCTTCATTGTTTTCAATTTCTATTTTCGCTGCTTTCTTTGATTTGGTCGCCATTCTTGTTCACTTCCAACCCCTACTGGTTCGGCAACGGTATATGAAAGGCAGAAGCAGGGCGCGGTATTCAAATGAGTATTTTGGAGAGGTTTTCAATCTACTGAAAAGGTCACTCAAAGGCTAATTTTCACTTTAAGTTCACTTTTTACAAAACGAAAAGTGAACAGTTGGGACTCTATTTTACTCATCAGCAGGTGCTGTTGCCATCGGGTTTGGATCACTTTCATCCTCAACATAAACGATGCTCACGAGATGGTCAACATTGACTTGCTCCTCACCATTACCGTCAGCCGAGATATCTACTTCGAGCTTCCAAGTACCCGCTTCGATGAAATTTTGGTTGTGTAACCAGTTTGCATCTTGACCATCACCAATTTGTTCTGGGGGAGATTCAGCTGCAATCACATCGGTTGAGTTGAGTAGTCTCCAGGTTACAGTAATTGATTGCCCCCCTATTCCGAATGAGTTCGGATTGTTTGTGACGGTAGAATCTATCTGAATCTGGTTCGGTGTTTCACAATCACAATCGGGTGTAGTTTCAATGTTCATAACATCTGGCGCAGTGGTAGTATCATCAGACCACGTGATTTGTTTATCGATGCGAATCGTGATGTTCTCATAGTTTTCATTTCCCTGATCATCGATTGCTCCTATAGCAGCGTCGAATAATCCGTGAGTCAGATATGTATAGGTAATCTCTCCACTGTCTGCAGTATTTTCGAGAGTGCTTGATCCATCACCGGGAATGAAGTAATAAGTTTCGATTTGACCAGCAGATGACTTTGTGTAGGAGAAATCAAAGGTAACATCTACGCCAGTTTCAGAAACTTGCTGATTGTTCTGCAAAACTTCTTGGATGGTTCCAGAAGTTGTATCATAATACACTACAAGGTCGATAACACTGCTATTTTCTTCATCATCTTCACCACCTAGACACCCAGCAGTTGATGCACAGAGAAGCATCGCACACATGAAGAGCGGTAGGGTCAGGCGGGTTCGCATGTTTCGTGACAGACGGTTCTTCTTCATCAATCCAGTGCCGGAAATCACATAATTAGCTCAAATAACACTCATTTTTGAAGTAAAAATACCTCACTGAGTCATCGGTGCATTGAAGAATGGGAGGAGTTCAGCCGAGGATATAACGAGGTGGGGTAGTCTGGATATCCCGTCGGGCTCATAACCCGGAGATCGATGGTTCAAATCCATCTCTCGTTACCATGCTCAATACTCGTAGTAGTCGTGTTGAGGTTTGAGTAAGTCCATCGCTGCTTCTAGACGAGAGTTTGCTGCAGCCTCTCCGCGTTGAATCGCACCAATTTCTTCGGTGATCCGAGCAACGAGTTGTTTGCACTCTTCGGCTTTCGTTCCGCCAGAATTTGCAGCGGTCTGCAATACGGTTTGTACCTGCTGTGCATCAGCATCCGGTAGGTTCACAGGTTGAAAGAGGAATTGACTGTTGTAGAGAATGACCGGACCTGCAGAATGAACAGTGGAGACCAGTCGGCCGACGAGTTTCTTGTTATAGCCGAGAAGTTGGCATGCTTCCATAGCACTTGCAACGTGACCTGGTGAGAGTTTTTCACAGGTAGCAAAGGCTTTCATGGCAGCCTTTCTTTTCCCTGCTTTTGCATAGATTTTACCCGCCCGCCGATAGTCTTCAGCAGGCGGTGTCATTTTCTCAAGCAGTTGAGGCGCTCCAGTTTTGAGCATCCGAATCAGTTTTTTCCGTTCACGATGGAGAATCTTCACACTTGCAACAGCTCGCTTTATTTTATTCCGTGATGAAAAAACATCACAGAGAATCCGCAAACCCTTGACCAACATAATTTGGGCGTCAGCAGTACGCTTTTTTTGTGCCAAGAACATCTCTGTGAATTGGGTGGCCATAACCTCAGACATCTCCAAACGACCCTCTGCAACATACCGCTCCAGTTGGAGCAGAGTTTGGGTGGGGTCATTCATTCCAAACATGGCAACATCCATTGCTGCGGGTGATGACCTATCATGCCTTTGTCTGTTCGTCTCGCTGAGATCAATTCTCCACCAGATAGACCAGATTGCTGCAATTTCAATCCTTTGCGTTTATCTGTCCGAGTCCATGCGAGGTCATGGTTGGTCGCGCGTGCATTGCGATAACTGGGACGCCGGGCACCGGTAAGACCGCGCTTTGCCAGTTGCTCGGAACCGGTTATTCAGTACTCTCTTTGAAAGATTTAGCCGAACAATACGAGTGCTTAGGGTCACAAGATGATGCCGATGGTGCTGTACCGATTGATATTCATCAATTGGCTGAAAAGTGGCAATTCCAATGCAGCGAGACCACATTTATTGATGGCCATCTCTCACATTTCTTGGATGTTGACGCGATTGTTGTTCTGCGATGCAACCCTCTCGAACTGGAAAAGCGATTGCAGAGTCGAGATTATTCAACAGTTAAAGTCGCTGCAAACGTCGAATGGGAACTGATTTCAGGCACGTGGTCTGAACTTCTTGAATTTGAGATTTCAGTACCTCTTCTCGAACTTGATACTACTTCAATTTCCACAGAGGATCTGCGAACACTCGTTGTTTCTTGGATTGAGGACAAGTTTCCATCTCAATCGCTTGAAGAATCCAGTTCGCTAGCGATAGATTGGATGTAAGTCCACATTTTTCTTGGTGAGTCACCGCAACAACAAACACCCCTCGGCTGCGGCGAGAGGGTGAGAATCATGGCGTTGGAGAAATTAAGAGACACTTGGGAAGGGATTTTGAATCCTGTTTTGGAGTCACTTTCTGGAGTCAAACCATCGACGGTAACATGGGTTGCCTTACCGCTTGGAGTCCTTGGAGGACTCGCAGTTCTAACCGCTGAAGTCTCAACACACGGTGCAAACATGTTGTTTGGAGGCGGTCTTTTGATTATCATGGCCATGGCGCTCGATGGTTTAGATGGACCTTTGGCTCGTAAATATGGAAACGTAACACGCTGGGGAGACTATCTTGATCACACCTTTGACCGCTTACTTGATGCCGTTTGGATACTGTGCATTGCCGGTTCGGTTTTCGTTGGTGACTTTGTGCTTGGATTGTCGGCAGCTTGGCTTACTCTTCTTGGCTCATACATGGGTACTCAAGCTCAAGCAGTAGCCGGCTCACGAAATTATCGCGGGTTCTCCAGAGCAGACCGTACAATTCTCTCCATTGTAGCGATTTTCTTAACAGGAATTTTCATCTATACAGGCGTCGATGATTTTGGTATGTTTCCTGGCGTGCTTGACCACATTCCAATCAACCCACTGAGTATCATTGTTCTGATTTCAGCATTTGGTGGATTATGGACGTTCCTTGTGCGATTTATGCAGGCTAAAACTGAGATTACTCGAATCGATAATGAAGACCCATTACCTCAGCCAAATCAGTCATCAGAAGAGGAATAATTCCAGCGCACCGGTCACCCCGTAGGGGTGGGTTGAAACCCTCCTTTGACCTAGGAATATGCGACATGCTCATAACCGTTGCATGAGACAAGAGGATTGATGACAGACAAATTGCTCGGTAATGAAGGCGAGAGAAAAGCGATTTTCCTTGTGTTATGCATGCTTCTTGCAGTAGCACCTCTCAGCAATGTATCGGCTGAAGATGTTGGTGAACCTGGGAATTTGCAAGCTCAAGACATCACTGCGATTTTCGACCCTGCATCAGAGACAACCACCGTTTCTTGGAGGAATATTGATTTTGATGGTTCCATTCTCCAAGACTTGTTTTCGGCAACATACAACGTTTACCGCTCCACTGAAGCCATCACTCCTGCTACAGTCGGCAGTTTAACGCCCTTTGAAACTGGCATTATTGCCTGCTCGTCGATTGAAGTGGTCAATGACGCTTTCAAATGCCGAGGAATCAACGGGACCGTTGCCCCTCATACGGCTTCATTCCTCGTATCACCGGGCGTTAATGATACGTTCTTCTACGCTGTTACAACAACGCTTGGAGACGGAAGTGAGTTATTTGATTTAGATGGTGATGCATCAGCAACGACGATTGGAGTTCTTGAACAAACCACTCCTATTCGAACACCTTACAACATCATCGGTTCATTTGACCCTGATACAAGTAACACCTCACTGCAATGGGTGAATTATAACGATATTTTCCCGATACTTCCTGAGACCGGAGATGATGCTTATTCGATTCATATCTACAGGACTTCCTATCCTGTGACTCGATCAAACGGAGCGAACATGTTGGCTGTTGAGACTCCGGTCGCAGTTCTTCCCGCTGGCACCTCATCTTTGACACTAGCAATTCCAGAAAACACTGACAGAGATGCGTATTATTCGGTCACCTACTTCCTTCCAAACTGGACTGGACCCGGTATGGATTACGAAGATGTCCGCTTCCTTTCCAACAACGCCATGACTTCCGCCCTCATTGAGGACAACATGCCTCCAGCAGATGTCAGTTCAATGTATGCGCAGTTCTTACCAAACCCGTCATCTGGGGGCGGAACGACAACTATTTCCTGGAACGATGTCACTGGAGAGACTGGTGAATCATACAGAATTTACATGTCTGGAACAGCATTTAGCACTGTTCTTCGCTCTGATGTTCAGTTACTCGCCACTATCTCAGAAGGTGTTGAATCGTTTGCTTATGATGTTCCGACCGGGCGCTTGGGTTATGCCTACTACTGTATTGTGACTGTGGATTTGTATGATGTTTTTACCACGGATATCTCTGCAAACGCCTGTTCAGATGCAGTAAATGAAGACGCCTTCAGCCCATGGATTGCTGAACCTACAGATGTTTATGCCGAGTTTATAGGAAATAAAACAACTCGAGTCACGTGGACCGATCAACTCGGTGTTGAAGGTGAAGTCTACCACATTTGGACTGCTGGATATCGGGTCAGTGGTGCAGAATGGATGAGCGAAGGAGGAAACGAATCCCTGACTTGGCTCGGTTCTGCAAGCGATGGTATCGGATTCTTCGATGTCACTCTGAGCGATGGTCTTACCGGCAGTCAACCGTTTTACTTCGTAACGACAGAAGCGCTTTACGGACATCTTTCAGGGACATATATGGACCAGAGATTGAATCAAAATGTATTCCAAATTACTGCAGACAATAGGGAAGATACAGTCGCTCCTACCAAAGTCCAAGTCAAACAAGTTGAGTCCAACGGGCCACTGAACATAGTCGGTATTGAATGGTTCAATCATGAACTAGAAACCGATGAAAGTTACCAAATTTGGCGCCACTATGGTGAACCCTTTGGCGAAGATGAAAGTGCTGTTAGCTACACCTATGATGAAGGTTGGGAACTTGCTATTGATAATATCCAAGCTGGAGACTCTCAAGAGATTACCTTCTATCGCCAACTCGACATTCCAGATGACGTCGACCGAGATGTATGGTATGCAGTAACACCTACCGACAAGTGGGGCAATAATTATCCTGAATTGTTCGCAGGATTTGGTGCGAATTCTGTGAAGGTTACTGAAGACACACGACTCCCCTCAGCAACACTCTCACTCATCAATGAAGAGAATGAAGCATTCACCAGTCCATCGTTAATTGCAGGCGATTACAAGGTGCAAATTGAATTCAATGAATACCTTTCAGTTGATCCGACCATTAACATCACGACAGTGAATGGAGGAGATATTTCGAGCGGCACAAAGATGATGTCGTTGATTCAAGAAAATTTAGGAAACCCAGATAGAGGACCGGTTTACCAACTCGACTTCTTCATCACGACTGCAACGATTGCAGGAGAAATGATTTTTGAAGTTGGTATGGAAGACTTGGCAAATAATCAAGCCACTCAGATTTGGGATGATCGAGCAGTTGATGCCTTACCTCCACAAGTAACCATTTATTCGCCTTCTTCAAGTTCAGACAGCGGTTCAAAGTATCTTTACGGCAATAATGTCCAAGTCCTTGCGGGTGCTGAAGACGATGTTCGAATAGATTCGTTCCAATACAAATTTACTTACAATTATGGAACCGGTCAATCGGTCTCAACTCCATGGACAGAAGCCTCTTCAGTTACGAACCTCAATGGTGACAACAGTTCACTTGTTCTGGACCTTGAGTTCTCTGCAGGTAACTTCCTACCAGGTCAGCACGCAGTCTTTGTCCGAGCCATCGATTCTGCAGGTAATGAGCGTTCTTCAACGGTTGTCTTCATTGTTGATGAATGTCGAAACCGTCTTGACGGTACGACTTCATGTAACTATGTAGAATCCCTTCAACCAGAGCCTGAACCGGTCATAGTTAATCCTTCAATGACAGACCCTCCTTACATATTGGTATGGATTCTTGCAGGAATATTCGTTCTTTCCCTCATCGTTATGTTAATGGTCATACAAACCAGCATGAGTGGTCCAAAGAAGAAGCGCGGTGATGAAGACGAAGAAGATGAAGATTGGATGTCAGAGTTCATCGGAACTTCTCAAGACCTTGATATGAATGCGGTTACCGATACAAGTGATAAATCGGCAGAAAAGTCAGTCGAGCCAGAAGAAGAGGAAGATGATGAAGACCCGTTCGCAGTTAATGTTGTAGCACGCAAGTCCCGTTCAAAGAAAGAAGTCCCAGAAATCAACATCGAAGATGATGACGATGATGATGGTATTGATTGGGGAGAATACGATGACGATGAAGAAGAGGAAGAGGAAGAAAAGCCTGTTGCTAAGAAGCGTTCAGTCGGCCGGCGTGCAGCACCTCGTAAAGCACCAAAACGGCGAACAGTCGGACGTAAAAAGAGTGAAGATTGAACCTCTCTCTAAGCGGTGAAGTCAAGGGCTGACACTCCTTCGATAGGAATATGTCGGAAGCCAAGACGGTTGAATCGTCAAATGAATTGACAGAAGAAGTCGAACATGCTATGGAGCATTTCGCGCAATCGTTTGATCCCAGAAAGAACAAACTCAATGTTCTCCTTCTCGCAATGCCGGTAGCGGTCTATGCAAATTATCAGCACATGGGCGAGCTTGCTTTCCTGTTTTCGATGATTGCCATTATGCCACTTGCATTCCTTATGGGAAAGGCGACTGAAGAGATCGCACTTCGTGTTGGTGAAGCAGTTGGTGGACTTCTTAATGCTACGTTTGGTAATGCAGTCGAGATGATAATCGCTGGATTGGCATTGTATACGGCATCTCAGAATCCTGAACTGCGTGAAACGATGATTACCGTCACTCAAGCATCATTGATTGGCTCGATTTTGGGTAATCTTCTGCTTGTCCTTGGGTTGGCAATGGTGTGGGGCGGCGTCAATCACAAAGTGCAACGGTTCAGTCAAGATGCGGGGCAAATGAACGGTTCGCTCCTCCTCCTTGCCATTATTGCTTTCATCATCCCGAGCGCAGTTCACCATTCAGGCGGGTCAGTGGGAGATGTTGCCAACCTTTCACACTACACCGCAATTGTATTGCTGGTTATCTACGGATTCGCCCTCCTCTTCCAACTCAAAACCCACGCCGATGTCTTTGCTACAGAAGCAGTGCATGAGGGTCACGAAGATCCGAAAATGACCATCAAAGACGCATGGATTCTTCTCTTACTATCAACTATTCTTGTTGGATGGATGGCGCATATTTTAGTCCACAGCCTTGAGACCGCTGTTGAAAAATGGCATGTGCCGGAACTCTTTATCGGTGTAATACTGTTGCCTTTCTTCGGTAATGCTGCTGAACATTTCACTGCAGTTATCGTAGCAGGAAAAGACAAAATGGACCTTTCAATTGCTATTGCAATTGGCAGCAGTGTACAAATCGCTCTCTTTGTAGCCCCAGTAATGGTCTTGTTTGCCTGGGCTCTTGGCGTTCCGCTGACATTGGAATTTGGCCTTCTTGAAACCACTGCGACGTTTATTTCTGTCTTAGTTGCCAATTCAATCATGAGCGATGGTAAATCAAATTGGCTTGAAGGTTCGATGTTACTTGCAAGTTACCTGATTCTCGCTCTCGCTTTTTATCAAATGTGAGGTGTAATCTTGGCGCAAAGGAAAAAAATTGGTTACTCGATGGCAATAATTGCTCTTCTTATCATGGTACTCGGAAGTATCGGCTATACATTTGAAGGAGAAGTTGAAGACATCCCGACTCCAAATATTGATGGTTTTGTCTTCTTTTCCGACGAGGCACTCCCTGGGAATCCAGTTGGCCTGCTTGTCAGTGCAGATACGACCATCACTTGGGACCGTGACGATATCTTCCTCGTGATTGCAGATGAATCAAAGAAAAATCAGTGCGATGGAATAAGGGCCAGCCAGGGTGGTTTTCTTCAGACAGAATCCGGTAGCCAAACATGCCAATATGGCGACACAGGATATGAGGCAACAGCAACCGACGGTACGACGGGTGCACAGTGGCACGTCACATCCGGAACATTTTATGCTGGCATTGGTACTCAATCGGGAGCACTTCCAGCAGGTACTGAGGTCAATATCGACTATCAAGTGAAAATTTCAGCATCTTTCCCAACCTACCTGTTTAGCTTCTTGGTAGGTATTGGTGGAATAGGGCTTTCACGAATGAGTTAATCATTCAACGCCTTGATAGTATGTTTCAACTGCTTGGTCAAGTTCCTTCCAAGCAACCGCCTCATCAACGGTTAATGTCTTCCCGTTCATTCGAACGGCTTGGCCATCGACCCACATCTCAAGGCATTCTGCACCGTTGAAGATAAGGTTCGCAAGATGGCGATTTCCGGAACGACCAAGGGGGCGCATTCGAATATCGTCAAGATTCCAAACTGCCCAATCCGAACTTCCCTTGGAAGCCATTGAGAAAATCTCATTTGCGGGAAGTAGCGTTGAATCCCAGTGGTCATGCCGCTGAACCAATGCAGCGAGGCGTGCTTCAGCAAGCATATCCAAACCGTTCCCCGAAGAAGCCGACCCATCTGTTCCAATTCGAACATCGACACCCGCTTCAGTGTGCGCAGGCATTGACATTGTACCTCCGCATGCGAGTTTCATATTCGATGAAGGGCAGTGAACAGCGGTGACACCATGTTCCGCTAACATTCGAATTTCGTTTTTCTTTACCCATGATGCGTGTGCACAGATTGTTCCGGGTTTGAAGAAGTCTAGGCTGTCGAGGTATTCAACGGGATAAAGTCCAGTTTTTTCATGACAATCGGCTATTTCTTTTCGTGTTTCACTGACATGAATATGGAGTCGAGCCTGTCTTTTTTCGGCAAGTTCAGAGGCCCTACGCAGTGTGTCCTCGCTGCAAAGGTAAATTGAATGTGTGGCGATTGCATACTGTATTTTTTCTTCCGCCTTTTGATTTTTAAGTAACGTATCCAATTCATCAAGAGCAGATACCGCATCGGGGTGCGACGGTAAAGCCGCATCGCTGACAGGGCCACCAACTAAACCTCGTAAGCCTGCATCGCTGAGAACTTTCCCAGTGACTGCTGGATAAAAGTACATGTCTGCAGCGAATGAGGACCCAGTTCGGATCATTTCAGCAGCAGCAGCCTGTGCTCCAATACGCACATATTCAGGGTTTAATCGAGCCTCAGTCGGAAAAATGGCTTCATTTAGCCAGCGGTGAAGAGGATAGCCATCGCTGAAATCTCGAGCATTCAATTGCATAGCCAAATGTGTGTGCCAGTTTTGTAAACTCCTTGTAATGAGCCTACCTGAACCATCAATATCCTGTTGAACATCTTCATCACCGTTTGAGACAGACCATGTTCCATCTTGGTGTAACAGTACGTCGCCGACATGTTTTCGACCATTCTCATCGTACAAGACCGAGTTTCGATAGCGCACACTTGCATCATCGGCCATGGTTGTGGGTTAGGCTCAACCCTCATGAACGCTTTCAACCGCTTGTCTTATGATGATTCGAGACTGCGGACGGTTTGCGCCACTGTGGCTTAGCTGGTAGAGCACCTGATTCGTAATCAGGAGGTCGGGAGTTCGAACCTCCCCAGTGGCTCTTATTGATCGACACTTCGAGCGATATTCAGAGTAAATGCTTCTGCGCTCGCTTCAAGACTTGCAACAGCGGGAAGTGATTTACCAGCAATGTAATCTAAACATGCACCACCACCGGTTGAAAGATGTCCCATTTTGTGGGCAAGGCCATGCTTTGCTATCAGCGTCGCTGTATGGCCTCCACCGACTACAACATATCCTTTTGATTCGGCACATGCATTCAACATCTCAATGGTTCCAAAAGCAAAATCAGGTACTTCAAACACACCTGCAGGGCCGTTAAGATGAATTGTTCCTGCAGATTTTATTGCGGATGAAAGATTTCGAATAGATTGAATTCCAATATCAAAAAGAGGCGCATCAATAGGGAGTTCTGAGACGGATAGGTCGACTCGATTGTCTTCAATATTGGCGGCGACATCAACGGGGAGGTGGATTTTATCACTAAAATCACTTAGCAACGATTTCGCAGTTTCTACAGTATGGTGCCAGTTTTTACCTATTTCCTTGACAAGGAAATCGTGGTTAACCGCTCCGATTTTGAAACCTGAGAGCTCCAATAGAAGGTTTGCAACTCCACCGGTTGGCCACAATTCGTCGCAAATATTGTTGCGAAGCATATTATCAGCAACAAGAATTGAATCATCGACCTTGATACCTCCTAAGACGGCAATACACGGTCGAGCAGGGTCATCTAAAGCAAGGTCGAGTTTGAAGATTTCATTTTTCATCAATTCTCCAGCAACGCATGGAATCAAGTGGGTAAACCCTACTCCGGAGGGGGTGCTCCGGTGGGCACAAGCGAATGCGTCATAGACAAATACGTCTGCGACACTGGCAAGGTTTTGAACCATTCTGGTTTCAGAATGCACATTAAAATCACCTCTTGTATTGATTTCTTCATCATACATTCGAACATTGTTCAACATCAAAATCTCACCAGATTCTAGATTTTCAATTGCGTTCATCGCCTTTTCACCGTCAAGGTCGTCAACCCATTTCACCGAACGACCAAGAAGACGTCCCAATTCACGAGAATGGCCAAGCGTTGAAGTAAAATCCTTTTTTCCGGGTCGAGATTGGTGAGCAAGCAAAACGACTTTCGCACTCGTTAATCGATTCAATGTCGGCAGTATCGCCCGAATGCGACTGAGATCGAGGAAGGATTTGTTCACAGGATGGAGTGGGCAGTTGATGTCAACGCGAACCAATACGGTCTTGTTGTCAACATTGACATTGTCGAGGGTCAAGACACTCGCCATTAGACAATCCAAGCACCCTCGGCTTTTGATTGCAACGGGTAAAACCCCACATCGGATATTCTCCTCTACGCCTCAACCGCGCGCCTTGAGGCTTCGAATGGCGCGAAAGGTGATAAAGTCGTGAAGACCGCTGGCAAAAGATGGCGCGCGAGGTACCCAAAGAGGACGAATCCCTCAAAGGACCTCGTCGTCGAGCCAATACCAGCACATCTTCTTTCGGTGTCTCGAAACGAGAAGGTCATGATGCTTCGGTGTATTATGGAAGCCGCCTTTACGATGGAATCGTCTCAAGTCGTGAGGTTGGCAAGTTCCAAGAATTGCCACCGACATTGGCAAACACCCTTCAGGTTGGAGATTCTCGAAATTTGGATTTGCCAGATAATTGTGTACACTTGGTGGTTACATCTCCCCCGTATAATGCCAGTAAGGCTTACGATGAAGACCTATCATTGAGCGAATATCTCGAATTACTGTATGATGTCTTTGCTGAATGTTATCGCGTTCTTGCTCCAGGAGGGCGTATGGTCATCAACGTTGCCAACCTCGGAAGAAAGCCCTACATTCCCCTCTCAAGCCACATTAACATCATGATGAATCAACTTGGTTTTTTGATGCGTGGAGAAATCATTTGGGATAAATCTGCCAGTGCAGGTTCATCATGTGCCTGGGGTTCATTTCAAAGTGCAAGCAATCCGTGTTTACGAGATGTTCACGAATATTTGTTGGTTTTCTCAAAGGGTAATTACAAACTTCCGCGAGAGAAAGTAGAACGATCAGAGGGGAGAATTGACACCATACCGCGAGATGATTTCATCCATCATACCAAATCGATATGGTCCTTTCCTACTGAGCGTGCATCACGTGTTAATCATCCAGCTCCCTTCCCTGTAGAACTGCCAAAACGGTGCATAGAGATGTATTCCTTTGCGGGTGATGTTGTGCTCGACCCGTTTAACGGTTCAGGCTCAACCTGTGTGGCGGCCAAAATGACGGGGCGCACGTACATCGGCGTCGATCTTTCAAAGGAATACTGTTCCATCGCTCAAAAGCGGATTGATGAAACAGAGGCTTGGATTGAACCCGTTGTTGAAGTTTAAGCGGAGTCGTTTTGAACGGTCGCCGCCACCCATCAGTTATGACCGGCTGGGATGAAGTAGACCTCGCCGGTCCTGATGGAGAAGACTGGAGAGTTCCAGTTTCTGAATTAGCCGCCCCACCAGCAGATATCGGCCGCATTCCTTCTTCATCACGTATCCACGTGTCTTCGCTACCGATACAACCGTTTTGATAGACGACTTTGGGCTCAATGGCCATTGCTCCGCCGACGGGCAAAGGACTGTCGAAACCAGCGGCTACAACGGGAGATTCATCGAGTTGAAGTCCCACTGAGTGACCTAAAAATCGACTCTGATCAGGTTTCACGCCCATGAGGTTTTCCTGATAACCAAGTTCAACAGCAAGACCGTAGGAT
>CABYOM010000022.1 GCA_902520595.1 uncultured Candidatus Poseidoniales archaeon
CATCTCAACATGTAGCGGGTACTGACAACATGGAATTACTTGACTACAACTCCTTAACGACGACAGGTAATGCGGAAATTCAAGTTGCCACTACCCCCGATGGAATGGAGACCTATGCGTATCTTGCAGGATGGAACGATATGCACATCGTTGATGTCACCGATCCAAACAACACCACAGTTACTGGTGTCTATAATGATCCGAATACCCAAGTTCTCGATGTCAAGTATATTGAATACAACGGCCGAGAGTATATCGTTCAGCAGAATCAACTCATCGATCCAGGAAACTCAGATCCAAACGTTGGAGAATGGAACGACCCAATTCAAGTATCTGTAACGCTCATCGACGTCACCGATAAGACCAATCCAGTTTATGTTGACTCTTGGTATGATGTCGACCACCCAAGTGGCCCTCACAATATCTATACACAAATGATAGACGGTGAGTGGTATATTTTTGTCGCCAATCCTGATTACGAAGGATGTAATGATGCTATTGGTGAGGCATGTGGCGGTGTAACCATTGCGCACATGAACCTCGCAGGCTCTGCCGCTCGAAATTTACCAGGGGTTCCTGGTGCTGGGGCTGGACATACGATTATCAAAGTGGGAGAATATGAGGTTGCTTGGGAAGCAACCAACGGCGGCTGGATTTACATTCACGACATGACCGTCCAACTTTGGCCAGGCGAAGACCCAAATGACCCACGATATGGGCGCACGTTCATCTACGGAAGCTATTGGGAAGCAGGCCTCCGTATCGCAGATGTTACTGACGTTCCTCATCCTGTGAACTCCCCTGAAGAATACACACTTCATGCTACACTTTGCAAAACAGGGCAGGGCAATCCCCTACTGTGCCGGTGGCGCGCCGAAGAAGTCGGTCAGTGGATGGAGTTCCTTGATCTTGATGAAGACGGTAGCCCAGACAGTGGAACGAATGGTAACGAAAACGGTGGACGAGTCTCCTACATTCATTACGCTGAACCATTCCCAACGATGGTTGACCTTTCTCATATAGGTTATTCGAATGAACCAGTCCACCTTGTTACCGCAGCTGTTGAAGTCTTGTCAACCAATGTAGGAACAGGCATCATCTATCTCATTGACACAACAGACTACACGATGATTGACGGCCAATTAAAGTTCCAGCCAAAACTCATCAGGGACTGGGAAATTCCTTGGGCAAGCGATCATTGTTACGGTGCAGATTGTGAAGAATATCCGAACGCTGATGAATGGCTTTTGTTTTCTCCACACAACCTCGATAGCGCTTACTTTGAAACCAATGAATCCACTGATCAGAGCCGTGGTGGCGGTTGGGACGGCCGCCTCTACATATCGCATTATCACGCCGGTCTATGGGTTATTGACGTTGAAACCCTGGTTGATCCAACAAATCCTGAAGACCGTATTGCTACGCATTACGAAGCCACCGTTGGCTGGTATTTGCCGCATGGTGAAGACGGCACACCCCTTGACTCAAGCTTCTACGATTTCGGTTGGGTTCCTTTCTTGTGGGCTGTTGAACATCACAACGGACTTACCTATGCTTCTTGCATTTCAACAGGTTTATACATCGTCCAACTTGAAACTGATATTGCTTATCTTGGCCAGTTGATTTGAGGGGGGTCGTAAAATGAGGATTTTCGCAGCATTCGTTGTCGTTCTTTTACTGACCAGTGGATGCCTGCGCGCTGAAGAAATTGAAAGTAATTTTCATGGCGAACTCATTACACCTATCGTTAAAGTAGATGATTTTACATTGTTCGAAAGCGATGATGGGCTGTGGAATTATTCTGAAGAGACGGAAGGAAAAGTAACCGTCATCGCATTTTTATTCACCAATTGTCTTGATATTTGTCCTATTGTGACCTCAAACCTTCACTGGATGTATAATCAATTAACTCCTGAAGAACACAACCTTACTGAATTTGTTACCATTACTGTTGACCCGTGGAGAGATGATGCATTAACGATGAGTGAATGGAAGCAGTATCGAGGCACTGAATGGCCACATTTGACGGCAAACTCGACCGAAGAAGATTCGGAAATGTATCAAACAATGATGTCAGTGTGGTTTAATTTTGAGGTGGGCCTCTTCATCGAGGCTCCCTCCGAAAACGAAACATCAAACGACACTTCTGCCCGCCACCATCCTGACGCCTACAGCGTTAACCATTCAACAGGCACGGTTCTTGTCGACAAAGACGGATTCCAGCGTGTTTGGTGGGGAGATAATGACTGGGTGCTTGACTTGGTCCTTGCAGACGTTCGTACACTTATTGCAGAATGAATGAATTCTCTTCTACCTTGATCAGACTTCATCATAAGAACCAAGAGCATACAGAGGCGAATCGTCGCTTTCAGGTATGCTCACTGTCAAATTTTTGTTCAAGGTGCATCACTCTTTCTTGTTCTATTCCAAAAGCAGTGGCAAGAGTCTCCAACAGAGAGCGCTCTCTCTCGTTTATTTCACCATCCAAAATAGTTTTTGAATACGCTTTCAGATATTCTGTTTCTTCAAAAGTAAATTCTGTAGGAATTATTTGATTTGAAAAACCGTCTATCAAGCTTAAAACGGGTTTTCTGGCAGCAAGCAGCCCTACACCAACGATTACACCACCAGCCAGTCCAAAACCTAAGAGATTCTCCATTATTTCACTTGTAAGGATGAAGAGAAATGCCCCTATTCCAGTAAAAATTGCATTTCTAAATGTTCTCCTCAAATCTTGATCTATTCCGAAAACCGAATCTTTGAGTGAGGCATGAACGAACATCATTGCCTCAAATGCAAGACCAATGGTTCCAAAAGAGAAACATAAAACGAAGAGGAAATATTTGAAACGCCCCATAAATGTCGGATCCCCGTATCTCCATAAAATCTCATCCTGGAAGTTAGGAACTATGCCTCCGTTTAGCATTGGCAAAATAAGTAAAAGAGTAAGGAAGAATAACACACTTCCAGTAACCTTTCCTAAGAATCCAATATAGAAAGATCTTGAAACCTGAGAGGAATCATTCGATCCGCCATCTTCTGAATTTTTACGAATTGATGAGCGGATAAAGAGTAAGGCGACAATCGATACTGGTGTTTGAGCGAATACAATGGCCCATATTCCACCTGGCTCATCTCCAAGTGTTGCATCTAATGCTGCAGGGCAAACTCCCTCTGGAAATGTGGTCTCAATTCCACTAACGACTACAGGCGCGGATGAATTGCCAAGAAACTCATGAATTATCGGGGTCGCTCCTTCCGCAGTACATTCTATCCACGACAGGTTATCGACAGCGAACGGAGCCTGCCCCTGAATCATCAACCATATTCCTATCCCTATCGCAATAGGCAAGTAGTATGCATGTCTTTGTAAGCCAGGACGGTACATGAAACCCAAACCTCTTATTTTGTAATAGATTGGGAAACAGAGGTAAAGGAAAATCGCTGCTATTTGCATAGAGAAAAAGAAATCAAATTTAATATTCCATGCTATAAGCCAAAACGAATTCCATTCTGGCATGAAAGGAAATACCTCTAAAGCAATCCAAAGGCATTTGAATCCTTCAATAGACAGTAAAGTCGCAATAAAACGGTTTTGAAGTGATTTAGAATCTGCCCGCCAGACGAGATAAGCAAGCGCGAAGAGCCACAACATTATCAATACCGTGAAGATATTGATGACCATCCTTAATCCAAAAAGCAACTCCGAGCTGAATGCGCGAGAATAGTATTCAGAAAAGGTTGTCATATCTACTCCTCCTGAAGAATTAGTTCATATTCATTTTCTAATATTTTTACGATTTTATCATTAAGTCCGTATGTATTCGCAACGGTTTGAAGCAGTTTCCTTTCTTCAGGTGTGACGATCATATCCTCCATTGCCGTTGCATAGGCTTCAAGGTATGCAGTTTCTTCAGGCGTATGTGACGATGGGATGAATTTACTTATCGTCCCATCGAGCACGCCTAAAATAGGCCTACGAATCATAAGCAGAGAGATACCAACAATTACTCCACCCGCCATACCATATCCGACTATGCTTTCCATCGCTTCACTTCCAACGATGAATGCAACAAGGCCAATACTGGTGAAAACTGCGGTGCTGAAGGTCTTTCGCAAATTATTATCAATGCCGAAAACGGTGTCTTTGAGGGTGGCATGTACAAACATCATCGCTTCAAATGCAATAGCAGCAGGCGTTACAGCCAATCCAAAAATCCACAGGAAATACTTTACGCGGTCCATAGGGTCTTCTGAATATTTCCAAAGTGTCTCATGAACAAATGTAACTTGTCCACCGTGCAATACAAAAATGAACAGCGTAAGTGACACCCAAAAGAGTAATCCGATTACTTTGCCAGAGAAACCGATGTAAAGAGACCTCGAGGTGAGACTTTTACTGATGTCCGGGTTATCCCCCTCCAAGTGAGATTTGATTGAGGACCGTATAAACAGCAGAGCAACCAGTGAAACCAATGGCGAACCAAGAGCAATGAGCCACAATCCCCCTGGTTGAGTCGATACTGTAGTTTCATAGTCGGCTTTACAAACTCCAAGGTCCGTCACAAGTTCATCCATCCATGGCTGGTGTGATCCAAACCAGAGGTCGAGTTGTGCATGTGCGCCTTCTGCACATACAATCCATGTAGCATCAGGAAGGTAAAACCCTGGAAGATCTCGTATGAGCAGCCAAATAAGTATGCCTAGAGCCGGAGCAATATACCAAGCGTGTTTCTTGAATACAGGCCTATACATGAAACGTAAGCGTTCGATACGATAGTATATTGGAATACACAAATACATCACCATGGCAATGAGGTGTGCAGTAAAGAAGACATCAATCGTCCAATGCCAAAGGATGTCTTGTAGCCACTCGTATTTTCTGATATACAGTATCCCTGCAGATAATAGAAAAGACGCTTTGACCCCCTCGCAAATCAGCAAAACCGACATAAATTTATTTTCATAACTTTTCGTATTTGCTCTCCATACAAGGGTACTAAGTCCGAGGCACCATAACAAGATAAGAACCGAAGCCCAAGCAATAATCATGCGAAAACCAAAGAGGCTTTCTGCGCTGAATGCATCAACATAGAACTCCCTTACAGTCCACATGAATATTCGACAACGGTTTATTTAATTTATTTTGGGGCGATGTTTTCCAGAGTATGCTGTTTATGCAATAGGCATTTTTTCTAACTTTCTTCGCCGATAGATTTCCACTCCCCGGAAATCGCCTTCCTAGAAAAGGCGAAGCGTTAAGGGGGGACGGGAATCCGGTTTAATCATGGCAACGGTACGCCTTGGGCAAAAGAGCCGTGCCCTCACTCGCGCCGTGCCAGATAGTTTTGACCGTGCCTTAGCTAACTTTTTTGGTTCAGGCCCGACCGATATTCCGCTTGCTAAAGCACAACATACAGCCTACTGTCAAGCCCTTATTGATGCTGGGATAGAAGTCACAATTCTTCCTAAAGACAACAATCACCCCGATTGTATCTTTGTCGAAGACCAAGCAGTTGTCATCGATGGCCACGTACTTTTACCAGTTCCCGGCCACCCATCTCGAGTCAAAGAACAACCCCCGATTTCTGAATTTATCACTCGTCAACTCTCCGGCACAAAAATTTGTACAATGCTTGGCGATGCTCGAATGGATGGCGGAGATATTCTCCGTCTTGGCGACCTCTTTTTTGTAGGGCGCTCTTCTCGAACCAACGATGCTGGAATCGAAGAGCTGCAAGATCTTCTTACGCATCTCGGTCATGAATTGCGCATCATTGAAATTCCAGATAAAGCACTTCATCTCACCAGTATTAGCTCAACTCCTACCGATAACGTGATTATCGCCCCAGAAGGTTTCCTTCCCAAAGACGCATTTGGCGAATTACCTGAAGGTTGTGAAGTGAAGTGGATGCCTGCAGAAGAAGTCTATGGCTGCAATACAATCGGCCTTCCAAACGGTCAGGTTTTAGTTGCTGAAGGATACCCAACGGTTCTGAAAACACTTCAGGATATCGGCCTTGAAGTCGTTCTTCTTGACATGAGTCAGATACGTGAAGCAGACGGTTCACTTACCTGCTGTTCACTCTTCTTTTAATCACTCAAAGCGTGACTCGGCTGAGTAAACTACAGAGTGCCACTTTTCAAGTTGGGCCACAACATCATGCTCAACTATACACCGGTAGATATTTTCTGTAAAAACACCCGTTGCTGCGTTATCTACGAGTAAGATATTCTCTTGAGAGGGAAATAAATCAAGCGTTTTTGTATGGTCGAGATACAACCCAATCTCGAAACCAAGCCACGCATCTCCTTGACGTGTCAGTTCGGTAAACATCGGGGTGAAGAGAAAACTTGCTAAGTCTTCTGCACTGTAAAAAGAGCACAGCATCGTCAACGTTTCAAGAAGACCTGCTGACTTTTCAGAAAGTGCTTCAGGACTCTCTCCAAGTACCCTTGACTTTACCATTGTAAATGTTGGAGAATCGTCTTCCATGTGTTGGGGAACGGGCCAATGTCGATAACCCTAACCGAGGAGAATCTACCACGGCAGAATGTCGCCATCAAACTGAACAAACTGGCCGGTGTTCTCAAGATTTCTTGTAGCAATGACTTGCCTCATACCTGAAACACTGTCTGGTATTTCCACAGGCGCTCTATCACCGCCCATGTCCGTTTTCACCCAGCCAGGATGGAGGATGACAAAGGAGATATTATCTTCAATCGCTTCTTTTTTCATAGCGACTGTAAACATGTTGAGTGCTGTTTTACTCGCCCTATATGCATAAGATCGACCCATGTGGCAATCATCAATCGAGGCCATGAGGCTACTGATCATGGCAACGTTGGTCAATGAATCATGATTCATTTTTCCATACAACGCTTTGACAACTCGAACAGGCCCCAACGCATTGATGTCAATGACTTCAAGAGCCCAAACATCATCAATTTCATTCAGATTTCTCCATCGCCCATCAGCTACTCCGGCGTTGTTAACAAGAAGGTCGATTCGCTCAGGTGCATGATTGGCAAATGCTGCAACAGAATCGTTTGAACGGACATCAAGTTGGTGCGTCGTTAATTTTGAGTTTTCAAGAGTGGATAACCGACCAAGTTCACTTCGATACCCAGCATAGACCTCCCATCCACTTTCCAGTAATTGGTGAACCCATTCTGCCCCTAATCCCCTATTTGCTCCGGTGACAACTGCAACGCCCATGACAAACCCATCATTCCCCGCTAGAAGAAGAATTGCTTTACAACGACTCAATTTGTGGGTGGAGTTCTTGAGGGGTCAGCCCGTGGAAGGGCCGATACCATGTCTGAATCTCCTGAGAATAACTCGTTTTTCCGTAAGTGGGCAATGCGCCAATATTGGCGAATGCAGCAATCTCAAGCAGTTGTTGGATTGCTGCTATGGGGGACGACAATTACGCTTCTTGTGTGGCCATATATCTCATGGAGATTTACCTCCAGTTGCGATTCAGGCTTGTGTTTTTCAGACAGCATTATCGGCATTCCAAGCACATACATTGGCCTAGCTGTTATTTTCTTTTCAGTCATGTTTGCAGTATTGACCATTGGCTTCCTTTACGATCAAGTCTTCTCGCTGTGGACTGAGTGGAGAAGCGTAGACATGGAACGTAACCCCTACGTTACGTATGCTCTTTCTCCAAATTGGGTCATGATGATGGCTCTTCAGGCTGAAACGCTCAAGAGAACAAGTCCGGATGATGAAGCACTTGTCAAGCAAGCAGATTGGTATCTCAAATGGTGTGAACAATATACTGAAGGTGAAATGTTCGCTCGCGCAGTTCAGCGTTGGGATGCTGATATGGGCGAGACGCCAACATTCTGGTTCACAAACGATGAATCAATGAAGAGAGCGCGTGAAACTTCCTTCGAAGACGAAGCTTGAGCGAAATCATCGGCCTCGGCGCCCGCCGCCACTGCGACGGCTCCCGCCGCTACGACCACCGCCACCACGCCCCGATCTGCTGCTACGACTCGAACTGCCTCCACGGCTCGAACTGCCTCCACGGCTTGAACTGCTGCTGCGGCTTGAACTGCTGCTGCGGCTTGAACTACTACTGCGACTCGAACTACTGCTACGGCTTGGACTGTTACCGCTTGAGGGGTGCGGAGAGTTATTGCTTGGGACGTTATTGAAATTCCCTCCATAGTAGTGGTTATTTTCTTGATAGCCTCCCTGTTGAGGATATCCATACTGGTTATTATTCCAGTTATTTTGACGACCCCCGAATCTACTTCTACCCACTGAGACATTGTTTCCACCGCCTCTGCGAATTAAGAGGACCAGCCCGAGGATTGGCAGACCCATGCATCCGAAACAAATCACCATACTCACCAGCGAATCTCCGAAAGACGCTTCCCCATCATCACTACTTACTCCTTCCAATGTCGGTGGTGTTGTGAAAGGTGCTGGCTCGGGTGGAAATGGCTCAATATTTGGGTTTTCGAACCAAAATTCACGCACGACTTCATCCAAGTCTTCAAGCATCGGGACAAGTGCGCTCGACCAATTAGAATTATTCAAATTTGAATAAAAGGAATCAGGCAGATTTTGATCCCACATGTCGAGCACGTCCCAATACTCAAGCCAGTGATCTCCACCAGTATAGGACCAATCATACCCGTTTCCAGATTGGTTTGTAGCGATAAGAATCAAGATACCGTCGCGATAATCCTGGTCTCCAACTCCCCATTCATCAAACAGATTGCCAGTATAATCTCCCAAACTCATATTTGCATCATGCTGCGATGTGTAATTTGTAGATGATTCGATGGTAGCGATGATGACAACAGTTCCAGTGTCGTACTCAAGGTCGTCAGAGATTTGGTTCAATTGTTGTTTCTCTGTTAGATTCAAAACGTCGGCATCATCTGTAATAAAAATCCCTGAATCTTCAGGATATGTAACTTGAGATTGCACTGGTGTAGAAAAAAGAAACAAAGATATGACTGAAACCGTGAAGGCAATTTGTAATGTTCGTCGCATGTCCATCATAGGTGCACCAATCCTCCCTGTTGCAGAGTGCGTTTAAAATTGAGTGGGGAAAAGTACTTTTTTTCCGCCATTCAGCGCTTTTTACAGCGAAGCGTGAAAAACCTCAACTTCAACCAAGACGTCTGCTTCATGGGCATATTGGTTTGACGGAATCTCGATCATGACGGCTCCGGGGATTCTTTCAGTGATACTTTTAGCAGCATCCATAGCGTGTAATTTATCTGATTGTGCGGCAAGAATTCCACAAGGTATGGCAATCTTGGAGAGGTCTTTGGGCAGAGCGTAAGCAATCAGACTACGAGCAGATGCTCGCCAACGAACGAGCTCTTGTTCCATAAGCGCTCGACGATAGCGAATACGCTGCCCTTCTTCTTTCACTTTTCTTTCTATTGCCCGTAAGGTAATGCTCCTCATCAATTTTAGAACAACAATTGGCAAAGGGAGTTTGATGATAATTCGAGACCATAGCGGGAGTTTGAAGTGTTCATTCGGGGCTACAAAGAGAGAACTCAACGCATCAACTTCATGCCTCTGTAAAGAATCGATGAGTACGGTTGAACCTAGTGATGAGGAGAAAAGGTGAAACTCGTTTTTGAGGTTATAGTGGGCTAAAACTTCAACAATATCTTTTGAAAACCGTTCAATTGAGAAATCCTTTGCAGACAACCTCTTTTTTTGAAAGCGGGCGCTCGTTTTTTCGCGAGTTTCGATATACAACAATCGACGACGGGCCACCCAACCTTCCACCAACGGCTTCCATCCTTCAAACAGTGAGCCCCAACCAGGAATCATAACAATGGGCTCGAGTTGGTGAAGAGACTCATCATTCGGCGTCCAAGAAAGAACCCGAAGTGAAACTGAATCAGAAACAGGAACCCATTCTTCAGAACATTCTGAGTGAGGAAGTTCTTCAACTCCTTTCCAATAGTCAGGCATTCAATGTGAAAGTAAGACAGAGAACGGATAAGGGTTTAGCCGGTTCTCTGTTTTCAGAATACCTTTGTTAAAGTTGGTGAAAGGAGTGCAGAGGGCAGGATTCGAACCTGCGAACTCATAGAGACTGGGACCTCATCCCAGCGCCGTTGACCAAGCTTGGCAACCCCTGCTTCATCCGACCGTTAGAACGCGCGTATATCAACACCGCGACTTGTATTACAGGTAAAAGAAACCAGCCCGAATTAAGCAGGCATACGCCCTCGTAGACGCAACCACGTCTCACTTCCAAACATTAGCGCATACAGTGAAGCCAACCACAATGTTGGGCGACTCCATTCATCCAAGACCCCCGTTGATGCGCTTGAATCGGCAGTTCCAAGCACCAAAAGAACGCATAACCACGCCATAGTTACGCCGTGTAACACCCATCGAAGTCCTGCCATGATGTCGGTCGAGTTTGAGCGCATTTCAGTTACTTCTGCTTCTGTTAATACCGCTGTTACGCCGACAAGTTTGTCCAATGCCGAACCACCATTCCAACGAATTCGTCCGAGCCTAAACCGGTTGAGAACTTCAATGCCTGAGAACAGTGTAATCCATACAACCACAACCTCGAGTAACGGTTCGGCACCGAGTAAATCCAGTGACCCCCACGTCGCCCAAACCAAAAGTCCCCACAACCACCCGACAAGTATCAGTTGGAAGGCTCGCGCAAATTTGGTCAATCGCTGTAACAATTCAGCATCATGTGCGAGTAAGTGCTCGAGTGTAATGACCAGGCCGGTGACACCAGAAAGACCAGCAGATATGAGAAGCCACCACCAGTCCAAATCACCATCGCGCCAGGCGATCATCAAGGCCACCAAGGTCCACGCTAATGTTACGACAGAAGCGACATTCGCCGTTGCCTGCATTGTGTAAAGTGGGTCTCGACCATCTTTGAGAACGGCCAATCCCCCCATCAATCGAATCTCAAATGCAGAATCATCAACAATTCCATGTGCAGCAGCAGTCATGCCGCCCACTGCCTTGATACGAGCGGTGTCCACGATACTTTCAGCATCCCCAATGGCCCACTCTTCATCAACACCATTTGTATTCCAAGAAGAACCTCGACTTGCGGCGTGTGCCGCACCAGTACCCCGATTTTTGGTGTTTCCAGCAGAACGTGTTTTTGCCCATGCTCGTATTTCTTCAGACATGATGTCCTCAACTTGGTCTTCATTGAGGGGCGCACCGTGATCGGTGTACAACCAACGGCATTGAATTGGAACTGGAGCAGGGTCGACGTCGGGTGCGACCATTTGGAATTGTCCTGGGCCAAGCGTGGGGAGTTGAGCGACCAAATCTTGGTCTCCACCACTTTCTTTCAACAAGTGGCGAACCTTTTCGACGTCCTGAGGTTGAGTAAATCTCCCAATGAATGTTGTATTTGCTTGTGCGAGAATCTTGTAATCAACGTCGCTGACGTTTTGCGTCGCAAGGACACAGGCTACCCCGTATTTTCTTGCTTGTTTGAAAATCAGTTTAATCAAATCTTTTGCCGGTGGATTTCGAGGGTGAGGTGGCAGGTAGGGGGCGACTTCATCCATGAAGAACAGGAGTTTTATTTCTCCGTCAGCTGGCTGTTGAGTCAGCATCCAATCATACAATTCTCGTGATAACTCTTGCACAAAATACTGCTTTTGTGCCTCATCTTGTATGGTATTGAGGTAGACGATATTGAGGGGTATTTTACCTGGCATTGCCGGCTCAACAAAGGCATCAATATCGATTGGAACTCCATTTGAGAAGAGCAGCTGATTGACGCCTGAAGAATAGGCGGAAAGTCGCCGAGCCAAATCATTTCGAGTGGTTTTTGGTAAACGTTCTTCAAAATCAGTGAGGCGATGCTCAATCATGACTTCTTCCCAAGGGGGAACATCAGGCTTTTCTTCGCCTTCTTCTACTTCGTAGAAACATTCAGGATACAATTGGCGAGTAAACTCTTGATTCGGTTCTCTTACAACGCGAGCCAGTGCTTGAAAGTCACCGACATTGAGTCCGTGTTTTGTTCCCTCGACAAGAATTTCATAGAGAAATGGTTTGACAACTTTCCCTTGCGCTTTTTCGACATCGTATCCTGCAAGGCTGGTAAATCCGGCTGCGACCATATCCCATGCAGTGATTGCTTCTTCAGCATCAAGGTCTGCAGGCGGGGCTCGGAATGGGTCGATACAAAGAGGTAGCCCTTTGCTCCGCAGAGGCGTCCAAATCCGGACTTCACACATGTCCAAGAGTTTCTTTGCTCTCGCAACATCGCCGTCTTGCTCTTCAAGGTCAACGGGGTCAATTCCAAGAGCAAGACGTGCCAAATCTCCTTGTGGATCGATAATCAGAGAAGGTACTTTTGCCAATGCAGCCTCTTCAATGAGGGCTTTAGCCATTACCGTTTTTCCTGAACCGGTTGAGCCGAGCATTGCAGCGTGTCGTGCCAACACCATTGGTTGAATATCAATTGGCTCACCCGTATCACGGCGTGTTCCCAAATACAGCCCTTTGGGTTTGAATTTCTTTTTCTTTACTTTGACCGGTTGGGGAGGTTGTTCTGTAATGGCGAGGTCTGGAGAAAGAATGTCTCCGACTAAATCGGCTAAACTCCGCTCTTCCTCGGCATCGGCGTCTTGCTCAAAACCCTCGTTCGCAGACACCATACGCGGCGCAAACCGGTTAGAGGTCTTGAAGGGCGCGCTGACCAGAGGGCAAAAGAAGTAGACTCAAGGAGGTCGAGCGATTCGCCGAAACATGGAGCGCATACCGATGGCCCGACCATCGTGGAGTGATGAAATGCGTTCTGCTGCTGTGGAGACCCTCGATTCAAGACATTGGGTCAAAGGACGTCAAGTTCAAGCGTTTGGAAATGAGTTTGCCAATTACTGCGGCACTCTGAATGCAGCGCCTTGTCAAAACGGCTCCTCTGCATTGTGGGCTGCTCTAAAGATTGCAGGAATTGGTCCTGGCGATGAAGTCATCGTTCCTTCGTATACTTTCATTTCAACAGCAACATGCATCGTTCTTGTCGGCGCACAACCGGTTTTTGTCGACGTTGAACCTGACTTTTTTTGTCTTGAACTGGATTCTGTTCGAAAAGCTTTGACGTCCCGTACCAAAGCAGTGATTGGCGTCCATCTTTTCGGTCAGCCTTACGATCCAAAACTTATTGATTTCTGCGAATCAAATAACCTCCTGCTCATCGAAGATGCCGCCCAAGCCCACGGCGCTCGACAACAGATGACTGATGGAAGTGTTCGTGTGGCAGGAGCAATGGGAGATGTGGGGTGCTTCTCCTTTTTCCCGTCAAAGAATATGGCTGTTGGCGGTGAAGGAGGAATGTTGACAACAATTCGCGAGGAGTTTTCATCCCGAATTCAATCGATTACAAACCACGGCAGAACGCCGAATCTCGAGTCGGTTGAGTTGGGAAGTAATCTGCGTATGTCTGAGGTTGCAGCCGCGATTGGTCGCAAACAACTCAGTTGTCTTGATGAGTGGGTCCAAACGCGTAGAGATACCGCAGACCGTTACGCCGCATTATTGGAAAATCATCCTCTTATTGACGCACCGGTCGTTCGTCCAAACGCCCAACATGCTTGGCATCAATATTGTGTGCAAACGCCTCATCCTGAAGCACTGCAAGCACATTTGGATAAGCACGAAGTTGACTCGCGCCGATATTACACTACGCCGATTCATCAACAGCAAATTTTTGCCAACCATTACCAGCACGAAACAATCCTTCCCGAGACTGCAAAGTTGGGAGAAACACTCGTAGCAATTCCAGTCATGCATGAATTGACCGAACTCGAAATCCTTCGAATTATGGTGGCATTAGAAACATTTCAACTTGATTGAGATTTCAAGGAGTGAGCCAATGCAGCGTTTGACCACGACTTATCCCCAGTGATTTCTCGCCCTGCCCACGATGGTATTTCGATAACATGGTCTTCTGAAGGGAGTTCAACTTCTGCTAAAATGAGGCCATTCATTCCACCTTCAAACTCATCGACCTCCCATAGCATTCCGTCATCTGCCCGCCAGTTATACCGGGTTTTTTCAATCGATGGAAAGTCGTCCAGCAGGAAAATTTCCTCTCCCTTTTCCCTTTCAATCTCCCACTCCAGTTCAAGAGCAGTGGATTTATTGCGCTTGCTTTTCAGAGTCAAAATTGTTTCGTCGTCCTTGTAGCGAATACGAGCGGTCCATTTTTTCGTCGTCGAAATCAACGCACTCTTTTCATCAGCACGGAGGACTTCAACGGAGTCGTAAAACAGCATTCCGTCTTTGATGTAAATCTGTGAGGAATCGATGTAGAATTGCATTATTCTTGATTGTGATTCACCGGTTTGCCAAACTTTTGAGGCCCTCTCATCAATAAAAAATCGCCGTTCAATTTCGAGATTTTCCTTCATTTCATGTTCCCGCCGATAATGCCCGCCTTAGAGTGGTTGAATCATGTCCTTGAGGACTGGAGAAACTTCATCCCATATTTGTGAATGAACGTCCTTTACAGACTGTTTTGTATGGATGATAGGGGTGTTATCTTTGCTCGCATGTTCGACAAAGGCCGAACGTATTTTTTTCTGATAGCTGAGAAACGATTTCGTTATCGAAGGAGACAATGCCATATCAACACCCGCTTCAAAAGAGTTCAATTGAACCAGTGAACCATTATGCATCATTCTGTTCAATAATCTCCGGCCTCCGGCTTCGAGAACAATGGTCAAGTCAGGCGAAGGAATATTGGCATACAAACCTTCAATCCATTGCGCATCTCCACCGCGTATCTGTTCCCTGATAAGCGGAGTGAGTGTGTAGCGGTCAGCAATAACGACAAACCCAGCATCGAGCAGCGGTTGCAATTCATGGATGATTTGGTCGTGCAAATCAGTTGCATACAACAACGCTCTTGTTCGCCAGTTTAATTGATGCAATTCATGCGTATTTGCTTTGATGAGTTCCCCCATCAATTCAGATCGGGCCAGTCCGACCGTTGCAACAGCCACTCCATGCGCTTCAAGTCGTTCACTCAACAGACGTGCATGCAAAGAACGACCCACGTAATCAGGCCCTTCGATCACGATCAGTCTACCCTGTGCAGACATCACACCCCCTCCTGTTCAAATGATTTCCAATCGAAAGAGGAACTGCGAATTGTTTCCGCCATTCTATCGGTTTCTTCGATTTTGTCAATTTCATTGAAATCTATTTTCTGATTGATGATTTCTCGAACTCTTGTTTGAACTTCAGCAACAGAGCCAAGGGCGTCGACACGAACAATTCGGTCCTCCTCGACCAATCCATCATAGATGAATTTGATTTTTTCTTGAAGGATTTTATACGATTCAAAAGGATCATGAGTCCACCCCATATCGAGTCCTGCTTCGTACCATTTTAGACTGGGACGGCCCTTGACAATCCTGGTATAGCCGACTTCTGGAGGTATGTCAAAATACAGCGTTAAATCAGGCTCTGGTGCAAAGGAATAGTTACTTTCAATGACATCTCTTGAAACCTCTCTTGCCCCGTCTCTTGCCATGGCGGTGAATTTGTATCGGTCACAGATGACAATTCCGCCAACTTCGAGCATTGGCTCAATTTGCTTGGCCCACCGATCAGCAAAGTCAGCAGCATGAATGAGGTGAAACGTCACCGGTTTCAATCGCTTTGCTTTTTTACCAATTTTCGTTGCGTTTTTGACTGCTGGACTGGAATTCCATTCCGTGTGATGGACAGGGAGGCCTAAAGCGCGAAGCCAATTGAAGACAAGTTGGGCTTGAGTGGACTTCCCACTCCCGTCCATCCCTTCAACAGCAATCAAGACGCCCCGCTTCATGGAGAGGTGCTCATTGTCCACCTATATCTCACCTACCACCGTGCATGTTCTTTGAGTTTAGAATTCAAGTCTTTGATTATCCCTTTCTAAAGAAACTATGTACTTCATTTATTTTGTTCAAACCACCGAGGCTTTGATAACAACGCATTCCATCATCGGACTATGAAGCAAAAGAAAGCACTTGCAGTTTTTCTCGTTTCACTCTTCTTCTTATCTGGGTGTCTTAATGCGGTAGATTCGAACGTAGAGGTCCCGGATGTCGCCCTTCCTGATGACTGGTCTACTGTCGTTCAGCGCAGTTCTGTAAGTCCACAACTTTCCCAATTTTCGGATTGTGAAGAATTGGAAACCTCACTTAAATCCGCCGTTGCAGAAGAATACAGAATACAACTTTTACAAGCCGTTGAAGAAGAATATTACTACGGTGGAGGGATGTGGCTTGAAGATGATATGGTGATGGCTGATGGTGCTGCTGAAGGGGCATCGAACACCGCGAATACAGCCACTCCACGACGACAGGAGGGTACTGATTTTTCCGGAACCAACAACCAAGAGCAGGGCGTTGATGAGGCTGACTTTGTCAAAACTGATGGATACTACATCTATTTTTTGAACGGTAAGTCTCTTGAAATATTTGGCGTGCCAAACTTTGGAGAACTGTCCCACCTCTCATCAACCAACATTGAAGGAACTCCCCAATCAATGATGCTTGATGGCAATCGATTGGTCGTTATTTCAACCGTTTCTTCGTGGAATATCCCTCGAACAGATGCACTCTCTTCTGTAATGGGGTGGGACGACGGCTACGGTTCATGGAGGACCCCAAGTCTCACTAAATTTACAGTTCTGGACGTCACGAATCGCTCATCCCCAGAGAGCGGAAAAGAATTGTATCTCGAAGGATATTACATGACTGCAAGAGAAGTCAATTCTACGGTCCGAACCGTGACGCACGCATGGCTCGACATTCCCGGTGTGAAAAGTTGGTTGGATTTGCCAAACGGCTATTGGGAGCTTGATTATGATAATCCAATTCGGCGCGAAGTTCGAGAAAAGGTAGCGTATCAGACCATCCTTGACAATAACGCAGCTCTTGACGCTCTTGCTTTAGAAGACATACTCCCGAAGGTGTATGAGCGCTCGAATGGATTGATTACAATTCACACCATGGATGAGGAGCAGTGCGCAGATTTCATCGCTCCTGAAGACGGTTTCAATCGAGGCTTCAATAGCATATTCACATTCGATCTTTCCAGCTCGGATTTTGAATTTCAAGCCGACCACATAGTCGGCAACTACCCGATCGTCTATGCATCTGCAGATGTCTTGATTCTTACTGAAAATGCTTGGGACTGGTGGTGGTTCTGGGGCAACGATGGGATGAATGAGGCAACAAATATCCATTCGTTCGATATCTCCAATCCAGGCGACACCCTTTACACCGGTTCAGGCAGAGTTGATGGAACGATTCTCAATCAATTTTCGGTATCTGAGTATGAAGGAATTGTCCGAGTGGCTACAACTTCAGGGCAATGGGCTCGTTGGTGGATGGAAAATCCCGAGCCTATGAGTTCCAGCGTTGTGACATTCACCCGAAGTGTAGACGTTACCACTGATACACAAATTCTTTCTGAAGTCGGAAGAGTCGACAATATTGCTCCTGAAGAGCGAATATGGAGTGCGAGATTCGATGCAGATCGATGCTACCTTGTCACGTTCAGACAAATTGATCCTCTTTGGGTCATCGATATGTCGGATGAAACCAACCCAACAATACTCGGCGAACTCGAAGTTCCTGGCGTTTCTACCTACATTCATCCATTGTCACGAGACCATTTACTCACGATTGGTATGGGCCCTGTAAACGAAGACGGGACGGGCTTAGATTGGTCAAGTACACGCCTTTCTCTGTTCAATATCAGCGACCCTACTGCACCTGCAGTTGCTGACCATTTGACCCTCACACCAGTCTCAAATCCGAATGATAACGCTTGGGTTTGGTCGTATTCAGAAGCTTCGTACGAGCATAAAGCATTCCAATATTGGGCTCCAAAAGGGTTGTTAGCCATTCCGCTTTCAACCTACAGATACCACAGCTGGACTGATTCGAATGGTGGATACCATTGGAATTACCAATACGTTTCTAAACTCATTTTGGTGAACGTTTCTGAAGAGACAGACAACCTTTCGATTCACGGAACTGTTGACCACTCAGATCTTTATGACCGAGGAGAAAATCAGTATTGGTGGAATCAGTATAACATTCGCCGTTCTATTTTCATGGGCGATTTCGTCTATGCGATTTCTTCAGCGGGCATTACAGCTACCAACCTTACTTCAATGGATGAAAGCGCAAGTGTCGAGCTTGATTATGTCAATCCGTACTCCACTTCCTACCATGATGATGTCGTTGTTGAAGAAGCCGAAAGAGATGAAGAATCGACATCTGACGATGGGGGCGAGGGCAGCAGCGGAGCCAGCAGCAGTTCAGCGGGTTCTGAGCCGGAACGCGATTGACACTCAGAATTTTTCAAAGGGTAGCGAGTGTATTGGGGGACCGAACACCCATTGTACTCTCCATAATGCCTTGAGGGGGTTGAAACAATCCTTGTGATTTCATGCAAATGGTATCTATGTTATGTGTATCGTCATTTCAAAGGCGGTGTGAATAGCCGCCGTCATCACCAGTTGCCAAAGTGTAGGTTTAAAGGTGGGGCTAGTGCAACCGCGAGGAGTACGAAAATAGCGATACAGATTGGTATTGAGTAGAGAGAGCCTCTTCCTGCATCTTTCATCTCGCCTTCATTTGCGCTAATAGAAAAAAACACCCCAAGTGAGGGTAATGATGCAATAATAACTCCGAACAATAATTCAACGAATTCAATCCCCCAAATATCGAAAACATTCCAAAACAAAAACGATAGCACACTGGATATTAACGTGGCCAACAAGAAATGAACACGGAATTTGTTGCGGTTGCGTAGGAAATAAACCATAGCGTACAAGGCATAAATCAGCATTGATATTATCAAAAAGATGACCTTAATTTCCAGCATCCGTTCTCCGAAAAGAAATACATCTGTTAAGAAAAAGAGAAAAACGAGTAATGATAGCAGTATTGGGTAAATAGCTTCCAGTTCAGCGAACGGATCACTATCGTTATTGATTTCAACGTGTTCAGGGTAAGCATTGGATTGTTCTATCGGTGCCTCTCCCATTGGTGATTTTATTGAGGGTTGACATAAATATTTATTGGATTTTATTCAATCTACAAATCACCATAATACACTCTCTGTTGATTTTTCCACGCTAGGGTACCCCTGTGACCGCATACGTGCCAAGAGATCTTCTTGTACAACCTACTCTGAGAATAAACAGAACCTTCAGGAACCCAATGGGAAATCAGGAAGTTTCATCCCAGTATGTTTCCATTGTTTCCTTGTCAATAATTCCCGACAGGCTATGCTCAATCATTCCATCACTGTTCACAAAGAACATTGTTGGGATGGAGCTGACATTGACTGACTTAGAAAGTGGCGGAGCGTGAATAAATGGGTGCGATAAATTTCGTTCTAATTCCGATTCCATACGATCTTTCCATTCATTCATATCGCTGTATTCTTCCCTTGATTCTATATTGAATACAATGAGTTGGTCAGTAGGAATCGTATCGTCGAGTGCTTGTAATACTGGTTTGCAATGATTGCACCATGAGGCTGAGAAGTATGCAACATAAGGTAGTCCGCTGTAATTGCTATTTTCGTGGAGATTACCCTGTTCATCTGAAAGGCTGAAGGAGGGGAATTCTTCTAACTCGTTGTCATCAGATGAAAGACACCCAGACATCGTTGCCGATAGTAAAATTATAGCCAATGTGATGCATTTTTTTATCTTCATCTGCTCATCTCCTTTATTGTACAGATATGCTTGTATAGATACTCGACATGATTTATCATTTATATCGTTTGAACACCAAGCACCCAAAGTTGATACAGTAGAATACGTCCATCAGATCACTACAAACTAACAAGTTTGTAGAAAAAACTCGATTGTGTAGAGTCCCAGAGCGTACAATAGGCTATTGGCCGTCCTGACTATGTTTGTATTTCGGGCCTAGTCAATATTGAAATTCATGGCCACGCAGTCGGCGCACTCGTCAATATTGGCGGAGCCAATTCCCTCGGTTCGACCGCATCGGAGGCAGCATCCTTGAGGCTTAATCATCATGAACATTTTTTGGGTTTTCACGAGGGCGAGGGTGTACCCAACCTTTATCAACGCTTGTTATCTCTTTGGAGGCCTGTTTAGGTATTTTTCACCGTTGAAATTGCTACGCAGGACCACGAACTTCGTGTCCAAGACAGAAAGGCACAACTTAGCCAATATAGGGCAATTGAGTAGAAATCAGAAACCGTCGGGCGTAATCTGGTACAGAGTACCGCCGCCACCGAATGTGGAGTAATAGAGACTGCCATCAGGACCGAAAATAATCGGCAATGGTGTACCAAGATCTGTTGCAAAACGAGCAATGATCGACGAGATGGTTGCTCGAATGGGCTGATGAGAGATACCCGAAGTGAACTTAGGAAGCATCGGGTGTAACGGGGCACGCAGTGCCATCGTTACCCCGGTGTGGAATAGGGAAGGTGTTCAATACCTACATTACAGGGCAGGTGCGCCTGGTTTAGGGGCTTGCAGTGGATCATGTAAGACGCTACCCTTCCGACATGCCCCTCAAGCGTGAGTATTGTGTGGGATGAAGTGAAAGACTATATCCACAATAAGTCACCGTATAATCATCATGAGTGATGAGGTTACTGATAGTCCCAAAACAGAGACAATAAACACCAGTGGTTATTGGTATGGACTATTAATTCCAATCTGTCTTGGATTGGGGGGGTCATTTTTCTCTCTCATGGTTTTACTTGGCAACACGTCTCAGCTGCTGGATTACGGCCTTCTCTTTTTCTTTGTATTATTATTTCATATGGGTCACGCGGTTGTATGGCCATCATCAGCGGCATTAATCTTCTTTCAAGGGAAAAAGTCAGGAAACTTGTTATCGAAAAATGGGGCATTGCTTTCACTGAAGTTGTACGCAGTATGGATGGTGGTGATTATTGCACCACTTACTTGGTCTGCTTACAATTTCAATGGGATTGTATAATCTTCAACCGACATATCATTTCCATGAACTCGCAAGGGTTCTTCCAAACCCCTCAAGACATTATGGAAGGATGTAATGGGTGTTCTGTCCTCCAGTACACTCGCTACCCTTGCATGGGGTGATAGTACAGTGGGTATAACGAGGCTTCGGAAAGGAATTTTAAGATTTACAAGGATTCAATGGCCCGCTAAGACTGATGGAGGATCTGTAGATGCCCAATACAGAACAAAGAAAAGAGCAAGTATTGGGATGAGAATAATCAAACCCAATGCCCAAGGAGGATTCATTACAACAAGCGGAAGAGATGCTACCAGCCCTGTTCGTATTGGTGAAGTTGGATAGTTTCCTTTGGCGTTTGCAGTTCTGTTGTACCCACTGACTGCTACCCCGACCAATTCGTTTACCACTATCAGGATGCTTGATGATTGAATTGATGCAAGTAAGGCATCCTCTAACACGTAATCATCATTCCAAAAATGACCTCCTACTTGTTGGTCGTAGGTGACGATGGCCACGGTCGACACCATGACGGAAATTGAGAAGGCGGAGACGGTGTACTTTTTCTCCTCACTTACCACAAAGAAACGCAACAAATAGAGTAGATATCCAACCAAACTATACATCACAATGAAAGGAAAACCTTCAGCCTCTAGTTCGACAAATGCAAACTCCATTTCCCAAGAAAAGATCATCATCGAAACCAACAGTGAACTCAAGGCGATACCAATGTTCAACCGTTTGACGGCCATAATCTAAATCCGTAGTCATCCGATTTCAAAATTATCCCAACAAAATAGAATCCAAACAAAAATTACAACGATTCTCTAAACGGTCATAAAAACAACAAACACATCACTTCCACGAAGCTGCATGGAGTTATCCGAAACCCCTTCGTATATCACTTTCCGATACAAAGGGGATTCAGTGGGCCGATACAGACGCTACCCTTCATTAGAAGATACAATACAGGTTTACTCCCGCTTTTTAGTATCAAGGATACTGAATATGTTGGCCAACAAACTCGACATTCAGTCGGCGATTTATCCGTATCCGTAACAAGTTCGCATGTGGTAAAAAACCACTCGTGCAGGCCTAAACTTTTTGTTTCAAAAACCTCACGACCGTACTACCATGGAGAATAGACATAAATTTGGCACCGCAATTCTGGTTCTCGCGGTTTTGTCATTCATTTTTACTGCTTTCTCTATCGGTACACCTTGGGCGACAGTTGATGCGGACAAATCTACCGAGTTTACCGATGATGAAGGGGAATTGGAATACAGCGTTAAGGCTGAATTAACCGGTAATTTTAATCTTAAGGAAATAGATTCTGTCCTTGAAATCACCTTTTCAGGTCCAATTTTGGGGACTTCTACGGAGTTGTTTGCCGACACTAAATCATATGAAGATATTGCCGAATCTTCAGAGGGCGACGTGAAAACAACATTTGAGGAGATGGACCGGGCTGGGTCGATTACATCGTTGATGATTTGGACTGGTATGATTGCGCTGCTAACTACCGCAGTCTTATCGGTTTGTTCACTTGGAAACCTCACCAACAGCCGCTTGACAACCGTATCAGGTGGCTTCTCAGCAGGTCTCATTGCGTTGGCACCAATCGTATGGTATATACTGCTTCCATCAAGCGGTAATTACGCCTATGCTGATGATGGATTTTTGGGAGCAATTTTATTTTCTGATGAGTATACAGTATTATTTGAACCATCGCCATCAACCGGATTCCTTCTTTCACTCCTCAGCGCCATGTGTTCTATCGGTATGATAGTTGCAATATATTATCACAATCAATCTGATCATGTCACGGAAAAA